>JAZKEH010000001.1:0-1903 GCA_040387155.1 Pseudomonadota bacterium
GCCGAAGAGCTGAACAGCAAACTTGATCATGAGCGCATCTTCTTTCTGGCGATGCCCCCGTCCCTGTTCGACGATACCTGTGTGCATCTGGCTGCGCGCCATCTGGTGACACCAACAGCGCGTGTGGTGCTGGAAAAGCCGCTGGGCCACGACAGGGCCAGTGCGCATGACATCAACCATGTGGTCTCGCGCTTTTTTACGGAACCGCAGATCTTCCGTATTGATCATTACCTCGGCAAGGAAACAGTACAGAACCTGTTGGCGCTGCGCTTTGCCAATGCGCTGTTTGAACCGCTGTGGAACGGCCAGCACATTGATCACATCCAGATCAGCATTTCGGAAACGGTAGGGCTGGAAGGCCGCAAGGCTTTCTATGACCAGACTGGCGCCATGCGCGACATGGTGCAGAACCATTTGCTGCAACTGTTGTGTCTGGTGGCAATGGAGCCCCCGAACAAATTGCAGGCAGACCAGATTCGCACGGAAAAACTCAAGGTGCTGCAGGCGTTGCGTCCGATCACGGCGCACGACATTCCGCGCTATACAGTGCGCGGCCAGTACGTGCGCGGCATCATGGGCGGCAAGGAAATCCCTGCCTACTACGAAGACCTCGGTCATGACAGCGAAACGGAAACGTTCGTGGCCATCAAGGCCCATATCGACAACTGGCGCTGGGCAGGCATTCCGTTCTATCTGCGTACCGGCAAGCGCATGCGCCAGCGTTGCGCTGAGATCGTTATCCAGTTCAAGGCACTGAGTCACAACGTGTTTGATCCCACGGTAGGCGCGCTGCATCCGAATCGGCTCGTCATACGCCTGCAACCGGATGAAGGTATTCAACTCGTCATGATGGCGAAGAAAATGAATCAGGTAGAGTTGCAGTTGCAGCAGGTCCCGCTGAACCTCAACTTCCAGGACACCTTTGCCAATTTTGCCAGTGATGCCTATCAGCGTCTGTTGTTGAACGTGATCAACAACGACCTTAGTTTGTTTTCGCATGTGGATGAGTCGGCGCTGGCCTGGGCCTGGGTCGACCCGATCATGGCGTCGTGGCGTCGCAATGAGCCGCCGATGATTACCTATGAGGCTGGCACGTGGGGTCCGGATACGGCAGCAGCACTGTTGCACAAGGATAGTCGCGCGTGGCACAACAACGGCTTCAACAGCAATATCCGTAATCTGCATCCGTCGAAGCCGGGGAGCTGACCGTGGCACTGACAGAACATCGCTACAAGACCAAAGTTGAGCTGCAACGCGCAGTCAGCCAATGGAGTATCGATGTGTTGCAAAAGGCATTGACGACACAGCCTGCTGTCAGCGTGTTGCTGTCGGGTGGCAGTACGCCGCTGCCGGTTTATGAACAATTGGCGCAGGCAGCATTGCCCTGGGATTGCGTCCACCTGGCGCAGGTCGATGAACGCTGGGTGGAACCCGATCACGAGTTGAGCAATGAGCGGGCGATACGCGCGGCCTTTGCCGGCAAGCTGGCTGCATTGAAGAATTTCGTGGCAATGAAACGTTCAACCCAGAGTGCCGCCATTGCCGTGGATGACTGCAATCGTCGCTATGCAGCGTTGCCACCGCCGGCACTTTGCATACTGGGCATGGGTATGGACGGACATACTGCATCGCTGTTTCCTGCCGCTGCGGGTCTGACTTCCGGCCTCACTTCACATACTCCGTGCGCCGCCATTGAGGCCAGGCCCTCGGCCGTGACCGGCACCTGCACGGAACGCATGACGATGACACTGTGGGCCTTGCTGAAAAGCACACATATCGCGCTGCTGATCACTGGCGATGACAAATGGAAGGTCTATCAGAGTGCGCGAGCCCATGAGGACAAGAGCCTGCCCGTCAGTCTGCTGCTGAAACGCGCAGCATCTGTTGATGTTTTCTGGAGCCC
>JAZKEH010000001.1:1913-9753 GCA_040387155.1 Pseudomonadota bacterium
TGGTGGGAAAGTGCGATGCTCTGAATGTGCTCATGCTGAGGTAATGCAATGAATCCCCTGGTTGAAGAAATTACTGATTTGGTCAGACAACGCAGCGAAGCAACGCGCGCGGCCTACCTTGCCAAGATCACGGCAGCGCAGGAGAAGGGCCGTCAACGCAGCACGCTGGCCTGTGGCAACCTGGCCCATGCAATGGCTGCCTGTTCGCTGCAGGACAAGAACACGCTTGCTGCCAACGACATGCCGAACATCGCCATTGTCACGTCGTACAACGACATGTTGTCGGCCCATCAGCCTTACCGCGATTATCCCGAACTGATCAAGGAAGCGATCAATGCTGAAGGGGCTGTTGCCCAGGTGGCCGGTGGTGTGCCTGCCATGTGCGACGGTGTTACGCAGGGACAGGCGGGCATGGAGTTATCGCTGTTCAGTCGCGACGTCATTGCGTTATCGACAGCGGTGTCGCTCAGCCACAACATGTTCGACGGCATGTTGCTGCTGGGTATCTGCGACAAGATTGTGCCGGGCTTGCTGATTGGTGCATTGAGCTTCGGTCATCTGCCGGCGCTGTTTGTGCCGGGCGGGCCGATGCCTTCTGGCGTCACCAACAAGGAGAAGCAGCGTGTGCGTCAGCTGTATGCCGAAGGCAAGGCGGGACGTGATGAGTTGCTGCAATCTGAGCTGGGTTCCTATCACAGCCCCGGCACCTGCACGTTCTACGGCACAGCCAACAGCAACCAGATGTTCCTTGAGATGATGGGACTGCAATTGCCGGGCTCTTCCTTCGTCAATCCGAATACCCCGCTGCGTGATGAACTCACGCGAGCAGCTGCACGCCAGATCGTGAAAACCGCGAGCCGCACTGACGATTTGCGGCCATTGGGTCTCGTTGTTGATGAGCGGGCCATCATCAATGCCGTGGTCGGGTTGCTCGCAACCGGTGGCTCTACCAATCACACCATTCATCTGGTCGCCATCGCCAAGGCAGCAGGTATCCAGATCAACTGGACTGACTTTGATCGGCTGTCGAAGGTGACGCCGTCGCTGACGAAGTTGTATCCGAACGGCGAAGCAGATGTGAACCAGTTCCATGCTGCAGGTGGCATGGCCGTATTAACCCGTTATCTGCTCGATGCGGGCCTCATCCATGCCGACATTCTGACCAGTGCTGCCGAACGTGGCATGCAGCAATACACACTGACGCCGCGGCTGCTGAAGATTGAAAAGGATTCGGAGAACAAGAACTCGGTGCCGCTGGTGTGGCAGGACACTCCGCTTGCATCACTCGACACCAGCGTATTGCGAGACAGCAAGGATCCGTTCTCGACAACAGGCGGTATTCATCTGATGGAAGGCAATCTGGGTCGCGGCATCATCAAGATCAGCGCGGTCAAACCGGAACACTGGATTATTGAAGCACCGGCGCTGGTGTTTGGTGAGCAGGAAGATCTGATCAATGCATTCAAGGCTGGCTCGCTGGACCAGGACTTCATCGCAGTGCTGCGTTATCAGGGCCCACGTGCCAATGGCATGCCGGAGTTGCACAAGCTGACGCCGACGCTGGGGGTATTGATGGACCGCGGTTTCAAGGTGGCGCTGATCACGGATGGCCGCATGTCCGGTGCGTCCGGCAAGGTGCCAACGGTATTGCACTTGAGTCCCGAAGCGCTCGGCGGTGGTCCGCTGGCCTATGTGCAGAATGGCGATCGCATCCGGATTGACGCGGAGGCGGGCACGCTCGACTTGCTGGTGGACGCAAAAACACTGGCAGGCCGCATCGCGGTTGCCTCGCCGAAAGAATCCCACGCCATTGGTTGCGGCCGCGAATTGTTCGCCGGCTTCCGTCAACGGGCCAGCAGCGCCGAGCAGGGCGCCTGCAACTTTTTCAATTGAGCAGAGTACAGATGATTACGGTCGATGAAATTATTGCGCGAGCGCCGGTAATCCCGGTTATCACGATCGAGAAACTCGCGGACGCGCTGCCGCTGTGTCAGGCGTTGGTATCGGGTGGTCTTACCGTGCTTGAAGTAACGCTGCGCACACCGGTGGCGTTGCAGGCGATTCGCGAGTTGAGTGAACAGCTGCCCCAGGCCATCGTCGGCGCTGGCACTGTACTTACCGAGCAGCAGGCCATGGATGCCAAGGCCGCTGGCGCGCGTTTCTTTGTCAGTCCGGGCAGTACACCCGCAGTACTCAGTGCTGCTGAAAAAGCCGGCATCCTGTTGTTGCCGGGTGCCGCTACCCCAACCGAGATGATGGCGTTGGCAGAGCGCGGTTACACGTTGCAGAAATTCTTTCCCGCCGAGGCCGCTGGCGGTGTCGACATGCTGCGATCACTGGCGGCGCCGTTGGCGCATATCCGTTTCTGTCCAACCGGCGGCATCACGCCGGACAATGCGAACGCCTATCTGGCGTTACCCAATGTCGTAGTCGTCGGAGGTTCCTGGATGGTCAGCAAGAAACTGGTGGATGGTCACCAGTGGACTGAGATTGAAAGGCTGTCACGACTGGCGGCTGCGTTGTCTCGCTGAAACAAAAGCCAGGGTTAGGCCCTATTGTGATCAACCGACGAAAACGTTGAAGCTGGCCGGCGAACTCTGCCAGTATTCAAAACATGAATCCAAAAACTCCCTTTCGTATCGTCGCCGACATCGGCGGCACCAATGCCCGCTTCGCCTGCGTTGAAGCAGGTAGCGCCGAGCTGCGCGCTATCGCCAATTTGCACAGCGCTGATTATCCCGATCTTGAAGCTGCAGTGCGTGCCTACCTGCGTACGCTGGGCGATGTTGCGATGCCGGAGCGTATCTGTTTCGCGATTGCCGGTGCAGTGGAGCAGGACGAAATCTACATGCCCAATCGCGGTTGGACATTCAGCCAGGGCGCACTGGCGGCGGCGTTGCAGATACCGCTGATATTCATCAATGACTTCACGGCGCAGGTGCACAGTGTGGCGACATTGAAGTCGCATGAGCTCACCTGGCTTGATGACAAGCGGCCGCATGGACAGCGCGTCTATGCAGCAGTGGGTCCGGGTACGGGTCTTGGCGTTGGCGGCATGACCGCACACGGCGATGCCATTCCATCGGAAGGCGGTCATGTCGGTTTTGCGCCGCAGAATCCGCATCAGGTGGAACTGCTGCAACTGTTCTGGCGTCATCACAGTCGCATAGAAGTGGAGACCATTCTGTCAGGCAGTGGTCTCGCCAAACTCTATTGGGCAAACTCGGTACTACAGAACAAGGAAGCGACGAAGGAACCGGAAGCGGTCACAGAGGGCGCCCGCAGTGGTGATCCGTTATGCCGGCAGGCAGTGACGGACTTCATGGACATTCTTGCTGCTGTCGCCAGCGATGCAGCAATGATTCTGGGCGCAGTGGATGGCGTCTATATCTGCGGCGGCATCGTGCCTCGTCTGAAGGGCCTCTACGACCCGCAACGTTTCCGCGAATGCTTCAACGACAAGGGTCCGTACCACGATTTCTGCAGCCGCATTCCGCTGGCATTGGTGGAAGCAGAGAACACCGGTCTACGGGGTTGCTGGCGTGCGATGTCGTTGCGGAATCCGCATGTCTGACGAAGTTGCGCCGTTGCTCAGGATTTTATGCCGAGCAAGGCCACATGATTGGCAGAATGATAGGGGCTGCGCCCGCCGTCATGCGTATTCACCAGATGAACGCTCTGGCAGGCACGCTTGATCTGTTCATAGTTATTGAACAGCGAGTATGAATAGGCCAGACCATCACCTTCAGAAATGCTGTAACCCTTCCCGCCGGTTTTTATCCAGTTCGCCAGCGGCCACAATCCCACGGCGTTGATCAGCTGTTTGATACTTTTGCTGGCCACGCTACCCTGGGCAAAATTGTTGGAGTCCGACAGGAAGATGGCCTTGCGACTCACCCGCAGCATTTCGGCAATTGCCAGTTCCGGTTTTTCGATGTGATGCAGCACGCCAAAGGCACATACCAGATCAATGGAGTCTGTGGCAAAGGGCAATGCCAGGGCGTCGCCATCGCGCAGTTCCTCAATCGACAACCCTTTTTGATGGCCGATAGCGCGCAATTCGGCGACTGGTTCTATGCCGGTGACGGCGATATCAGGACGGCGGGTTTTGAAGAAGAGGGTGGCGCGGCCGGTGCCGGCCCCGACATCCAGCACAGATTTTATATCGTAGAAATCGAGTAAGCCGAGCAGCACGTGCATCGCAAAGGCATGCTCGTCCCGTTCCTCAGGGTGCATAGTGTCGTAGGTAGCGGCAGTTTGCGCGTAGTACGCCTGCTGAAGCAGGACCTTTTCGTCGGATGTTGCCATGCTTACCAAGTGCTCAAAAGCCGGCGACTCCGCCTACACTGCGCGGATCTGAAACTCCTTCCAGCACACCATCCTTGCGGACGATGGTGTTGGCATCACCAATGCCAAAGCCGGAACCGACAAGACCTTTGTGCCCCATTGCTTTAAGTTCGTCAGCGACCTCGGTGCTGAAAGCGCCGGTCTCGTAGCGCACGTTGTCCGGCATCCACTGATGATGGAATCTCGGACTGCTGACTGCCTTTTCGGCACTCATGCCATGGTCGAGTACGTTGACGACAACTTCGAGTACGGTATTGATGATAGTCGAGCCGCCGGGAGAACCAGTCAACATCATCAACTCGCCGTCTTTCGTGATGATTGTCGGCGTCATCGAACTCAGCATGCGTTTGCCTGGCTGGATGTCATTGGCATCACGGCCGATCAGTCCGTAGGAGTTCGGCGTGTTGGGCTTGCTGGAGAAGTCATCCATTTCGTTGTTCATCAAAAAGCCGGCGCCGGGAATCACGATACGATTGCCGTAGGAACGATTGAGGGTTGTTGTTATCGCTACCGCATTGCCGGCCTTGTCGACGACGGAGAAATGCGTCGTCTGTGGGCTTTCTTCCGGCCATGTGCCGGCTCCGATGCTGGCGCTATCGGTCGCTTTTTTCGCATCGAAATCAGCAAAGCGGGAGAGTGCGTATTCCTTCGAGATCAAACGCGCCGCAGGGACGTCGACGAAATCCGGATCACCCAGATACTCGGCGCGGTCGGCATAGGCGCGGCGCTGCGCTTCAATCATCAGATGCCCGGTGGCAGCACTGCCGTAACCCAGCTTGCCGAGGTTGTAGGGTTCCAGCATGTTAAGCATCTGTACCAGCAACACGCCGCCAGAAGAGGGCGGCGGCATCGACCAGATATCGTAGCCGTGATAGGTGCCATGCACTGGTTCACGCCAGAGCGGCTCGTACTGTTCAAGATCAGTCAGCGAGATGAT
This sequence comes from Pseudomonadota bacterium, assembly GCA_040387155.1. GTDB lineage: Bacteria > Pseudomonadota > Gammaproteobacteria > Pseudomonadales > Pseudohongiellaceae > CAILUG01. The sequence continues at coordinate 7,198 of JAZKEH010000001.1, forward strand.
GCCGTTGTTGCGTTGCATTTCCGCAACGATCGCTTCGGCAACCTTGCCCTTGTAAAAGCCGTCGCGTCCTTCGTCAGAAATGCGTTGCAGAGTGTCGGCGAGGTCTGGTTGTGTCCACAGATCTCCCGCCTTGTACGGTTCACCACCGCGAGTAAAAGCTGCGAGTGATGCGGGATAGAGTTTGAAGGCTTCGAGGTTTTCGGCGAACTGACCCGCAAGATCATCATTCAACTGGAAGCCATCACGTGCCAATGCTATCGCTGGCGCCAACACCTGCTGCCTTGTCATCGTGCCGTAGCGTTCCAGTGCATCGAGCAAGCCGGCGACACTGCCAGGGACGCCCGATGACTGCAGGCTGTTGACGGCGAGATTGCGGTCCACGTTGCCTTGCGCATCGAGGAACATATCGCGGTGGGCTTTGCCGGGCGCTTTTTCACGATTGTCTTGCGCGACGACGGTGCCATCGGCGAGGGAGATCATCATGAAGCCACCACCACCGAGGTTGCCCGCCGAGGGATAGACCACCGCGAGAGCGAACGCTGTTGCGACGGCAGCGTCCACGGCATTGCCACCTCCCTGCAGAATCTTGCTGCCCACTTCCGAGGCCATGTCGGAACGCGAGGCCACCATGCCGCCGCTGCCTTGCAGTGTTTCCGCCAAGGAGGAAAAGGTGAACAGGATGCCAACAAAAACAGCAGTGACAGAACGTAGACGCATGACAGTGACTTCTCGGTAAAAAGGGATGTTATGCAGGCAGGATCGCTGCAAAACCAGCTTGCATCATGCCATTGCGTGAATGAATCGGAAAGTCAGGTTAAGACGGGCACCGGTAACAGCAGGCTCTTTCGGCACCTGGTGTGACCAGTGTTGCTGCACACCTGATCCCATCACTAGCAATGAGCCATCGTCCAGATCGATTGTCATTTTCTTCAGATCGCGGCGCTGCTTGTGTTTGAGCTCAAAACGCCGGCTCGTGCCAAAACTCAGCGAGGCGATCTGTGGATCGGGACCGAGCTTGCGCTCGTCGTCACTGTGCCAGGCGACGCTGTCCTGGCCATCACGGTAGTAGTTCAGTAGCACGGAATTGAAGGGAAGGGACAAGCGTTGCTGCAGATCCTCCCGCAGGGTCGTCAACAATGGCGTCCACGGATGCGGCGTGAGTCGCAAACCTGAGTAACCGTAATGGGTCTCAGCATCGCCGTACCAGGCCTGCAGGCGCGGCACTGCGACGGCTCTGCCACCGAAATTCAGCGTGTCTTGTTGCCAGAGAGTTTCTTTAAGCAGGCGCTGAAAACAGGCAAGACTTTGCTCTGGCGGGTAAAAGGCGGGAAAGTAGTGCAGGGTGCCATCAGGCAGGGCCAATTGCTCGCCGTTGTCAGCAACAGCATTCAGCAACGCACCCTGCATGACGGTTTGTGTCTGGTTATCAGCCGAGCAATTCGATGAGAGCGGCTTTCTTCTCTTTCGGCAGCGTTTCCAGCATGCGATCAAGATCCGCTTCGCCACGCAGGCCAACCTGGAAGTTGCCATCACCGTTTACAGCAGTCATCTGCTGGACCAACTGAGCGCGGATGTGATTCTCCAGCACCATAATGATCTCGGAATTCATGCTGCGGCGATTGCTTTCCGATAATTGCTTGATCTGATCGCGCAAACCCATGGGCAGGCGGATCACAAATTTTTCCACCATGGATGGGCCACGACCGGATTCGTCCTGCTCCTGCTCGTGAGTGTTATCGTTGGCTATGTTGTTCATACCGGTTACTCCTGGGGTAGAACTGCAGTGGGTTGGAAATACTCTTTAGTATGCAGCGATAAGTTGTTACGGTTGGTTCTCATTCAAAAAACGCTTCCATCATAAACTCTGGAATCGTTTTGCTACCAGATTCATTTCCTTAAAATGTCGATTCATGCACGCTTTTGATCTCTTCGTAATAGGCGCCGGTTCGGGCGGGGTGCGGGCTGCCCGTATGGCAGCTGCAACCGGAGCCAAGGTGGCGGTGGCCGAGTATCAGGCCCTTGGCGGCACCTGCGTCAATGTTGGTTGTGTCCCCAAAAAACTCTACAGCTTTGCCAGTCATTACAGTGCGGACTTTGAAGATGCCGCCGGTTTTGGCTGGGAATTGGACCGTCCGCATTTTAACTGGGCTACCTTGCGCGATAACAAAAAGAAGGAAATCAGCAGGCTTAATGATATCTATCGCAGCTTGTTGGTGAAGGCAGGTGTAACCCTGATTAACGGGCGGGCAAAACTGGTCGATAGCAACACCGTGATCGTAAATGGCCAGCATTACACCGCGGAACACATTTTGGTTGGAACGGGCGGGCGCCCTCAGCGGCCAGTATTTCCGGGCCACGAGCTGGCGGTGACGTCCGACCAGATTTTCGATCTGGCAGAGTTTCCAAAGCGTCTGCTGGTCTATGGAGCAGGCTATATCGGGGTTGAATTCGCCGGCATCTTCGGTGGGCTGGGCGCCGAAACCTGGCTTTGTTGGCGAGGGGATTTGCCGCTGCGAGGGTTTGATGACGATCTGCGCCGGCGCTTCATGACGGAAG
>JAZKEH010000001.1:9763-11130 GCA_040387155.1 Pseudomonadota bacterium
CTTCCAAACATGGTCATCTGCTGCCAGGAACCCAGATTACCTCGTTGCAGCGGCTGCCCAGTGGCAGTTTGCAGGCGAGTTTGACTGACGGCGTGATACTGGAAGTTGACCAGGTATTGATGGCGACAGGTCGTGCAGCCAACGTGGACGGGCTAGGGCTTGAGAACACCAAGGTGCGCCTGACCGAGTCGGGTCACATCGAAGTGGACAATCTGTTCCGTACCGCTGACCGCTCCATATTGGCGTTGGGTGACGTAGTCGGCCGTCTGGCGCTGACGCCCGTAGCTTTGGCAGAAGCCATGCTGATCGTAAATCAGCTGTTTGGCGACGGCAGTCGAGAGCCGTCATACACCAATGTTCCGACCGCCGTTTTCAGTCATCCCAATCTGGCGACGGTTGGTCTGACCGAGACTCAGGCGCGTACCCAGGTGGCAGAGCTGGCGGTCTACGAAACCGACTTCAGGCATTTGCGTCACACCTTGTCAGGGCGTGACGAACGGACCTATATGAAGGTGCTGGTCGATGTGGCCACCGACAAGGTGCTGGGAATGCACATGCTGGGTACCGATGCTGGCGAGATCATCCAGGGCTTTGCTGCTGCGATGACCTGTGGCGTCACCAAAGCCCAACTCGATGCCACGATAGGCATTCATCCAACTGCGGCTGAAGAGTTTGTCACGTTGAGAACCCGCAGCAGGTAGGGTCCAAGCCGCCAAAGCCAAAACCTCAATAAAGCTGTCTTGACTGATATCCACTATTTCCGGTAATCTTTATTACCGGAAATAGTGGATATACCTAGAAATCACTTTAACAAGGCCTGTATCGGTCAATTAATACAGTTATTTAAAGGTTTTAGTTAATGCCAGTTAGTAAGTCGCCAATGCCGTTTTTCGATACGCTTGAGCTTATGGCGAACCCATACCGGCACCGTATCGCCAACGTCGACCATCTGCAGATCGACACGCCGTTGCCGGACGCCGTGGACGATTACCAATACGCCAGCGAGTTTCTGTACAGCTACCGCGGTAGCCCGGATACCTTCTCGACCTACCGGCGCGAGATCGAACATTTCCTGCACTGGGGCTGGTTGATCGCACACAAGTCGCTGAAGGAGATTCGCCGCGAAGACGTCGAGGAATACGTTGAATTCGCGCGCCACCCCCCCAAGATATGGATTGGTGACAGAAACGTGGCGCGTTACATCTTGCATGAAGGGCAGCGAGTGCCGAATCCGGACTGGCGACCTTATGTCACGAGCGGCGACAAGCAGGCTGCACCGTACTTTCTGTCTCCCAGCGGCGTGCAGTCGATTTTTGGGGTGCTCAGCAGCTTCTGCAATTACCTGATCCAGGAGGGTTACCTCGAAT
>JAZKEH010000002.1:0-1561 GCA_040387155.1 Pseudomonadota bacterium
CCCATGGTCTGGCGATCAAACAGGAACGAGGTCAGCTGACCTACGACAAGCTGATCACGACCGGTTTCAAAATGCTGGAGCTGCATGACCTGCAGGATATCTCCATCGCAGAGCTGACCCGTGAGGCTGGCTATTCCGTTGGCGCCTTCTACTCGCGCTTCCGCAGCAAGGATGAGTTCTTCGACGCCCTGGTGGCTCGCCATCTGGAAACGCGTACTGAAACCCAGATCCGTCTGTTTGCGACCTTGCCCACTGAATCCCTGTTGAAGGAACTGCTGACAAACGTTGTCAGCTATTACTGGGACCATCGCAAGTTCTGGCGCGCGGTGATTGTACGTAGCGTACGTGATTCCGATTTCTGGGAACCAATTCGCAAGCATGGCCATGAGTTCACCAGTCGCTTCATCGATCGTGTTCACAAGGAGATTGGTCGCGCACTCAACCAGACTGAAGAAGCCAATATCAACTTTGCGTTTCTGGTGACGCTGGGAACCATCAACGGCACCATCATCAACCAGCACGGCCCTATCTTCATGGGTCAGAAATTGTTTGTCGAAGAACTGACGCGTGCGTTCCAGCTGATTTCCGACTTCGACAATCTGGTCAAAGCCAAGAGCCGCAAGCCAACCGGCAAATAAGCCGGCTGCGCCATCGCTTCAAAAAGCCATTTCGAAAAATGCAAAAGCGGCCACAGAGCCGGGAGGGGAACATGCAGAATTCCACAGCAGGTCTGTCATGCAAGAACGGCTTTCGACTTGGCATCTTTGTGATGACGATCGGCGCACTGGTCAGCTGTTCTGACAGCAGCACTCCCATAGCAACCGCGGTCGAGTCCGCCCCGGTTGCAGCCGCGCCAGCGAAGAAGCCCAACATCATGCTGATAGTCGCTGACGATCTCGGCTACAGCGATCTCAGCATCTACGGCAGTGAAATTCCGACACCCAACCTCGACGAGCTGGCACGCAATGGCATGCTGCTGGATGAGTTCTATTCCGGCCTCACTTGTTCACCTACACGCTCGATGCTGCTCTCTGGCACCGACAACCATCTTGCCGGCGTTGGCGTGATGAACTCACCCACCCGTCCTGAGCACATGGACCAGCCTGGCTATGTGGGTTACCTGAATTTCCGGGTGGCTTCATTGGCAGACCTGATGAGCGACGCCGGCTACAACACCTACATGACTGGCAAGTGGCATCTGGGTGCCGAGGTGGAGAATGGTCCACGCGCGCGCGGCTTCAAGCGTTCATACGTGTCACTCGACGGCGCTGCCCATCTTGGTGGTTGGGACTGGCGCGGTCCGACGCCTGCCGATTATCGCGATGGCGACGAACTCGTGCACGTGGCCGATGACTTTTATACAACGCGTGACTACACCACAAAGATGATCGACTACATCGAACAGGATCGCGCTGACAACAAACCCTTCTTCTCCTATCTCGCCTATACCGCACCACACTGGCCACTGCAGGCTCCAGCGGAATCGATTGCCAAATTCAAGGGCATGTATGACGCAGGCTATGAAGCACTCTATGCCAGCCGCTATGCGCGCATGCAGGAG
>JAZKEH010000002.1:1571-5035 GCA_040387155.1 Pseudomonadota bacterium
TGCACTGAGCGCCGAAGACAAGCAAGTGGAAGCGCGCAAGATGGAAATCTACGCCGCCATGGTCAGCGATCTCGACAGCTACGTCGGCCAGGTTGTCAGCTACCTGAAAGACATTGGCGAATTTGACAACACCTTCATCCTCTTCATGTCAGACAACGGCGCCGAATCCGGCCGTCGCGATCTCGCCCCCAACATTGCCGATCACGTGGGCAAGGAATATGACCACAGTCTCGACAATCTGGGCGCTGGCAATACCTACGTGATGTATGGCGCCAACTGGGCCAGCGTTAGCGCAGCACCGTTCTTCCGCCACAAGGCGACTGGTTTCGAAGGCGGCATTCACGTGCCGGCCTTCGTGCATTACAAAGGACTGGTCAAAGCAGGCACCCGCGGCACGGGTGTCAGTACCGTGATGGACGTGCTACCCACCGTGCTCGCTGTGGCCGGCACCGCGCATCCCGGCACGCAATACCGCGGCCTGGAAATAGAGCCCGTCAAAGGCGTATCGATGGTGCCGATGTTGAGCGGCGAAGCGCCAACCATTCACAGCAACACCGAAGTACTGGGCTGGGAATTGTTCGGCCATCGCAGCGTGCGCCAGGGTGACTGGAAGCTCGTATGGGATCAGGCAGCACCGCCAGCGCAACGCACATGGCTCTTGTTCAACGTGGCGCAGGATCCATCCGAACAGCACGATCTCAGCACGGCGAATCCTGACAAGCTGGCCGAAATGATTGCCAACTGGGATGTCTATGTCGCGGAAAGTGGAGTGATCTACTGATGACCGTGCGCATCGGTGCTGTTGGCGGCGGGCTCCTGCTCGCTGCTGCACTCGCCGCTGCTGTTTACTGGAATCCCGTTCAGCAGGCACGGCCTCCCGGCAGTCAGGTGTCGTGTCAGTTGCCCGCCACGGACGCAGTGCATGCGGGGATGGTATTCGTGCCTCCGGGTCATTTTCTGATGGGCGGCGACTACGCCTATCCCGAAGAAGGACCGAGCCATACCACCGACGTCGGTGGATTCTGGATGGACCAGAGTGAGGTCACCAATACCCAGTTTGCCGAATTCATTGCTGCCACCGGCTACCTCACACTGGCCGAGCGCGGCATCGGCAATCCTGCTGATCCATCAGCGCCTGCCATTGCCGGGTCTGCGGTATTTGCGCCGCCCTATGTCGAAGGTCAGCCTGATCCGTTCCGCTCATGGTGGCAGTTCCAGTTAGACACCAACTGGCAGCACCCGGAAGGTCCCGGCAGCAGCGTTGCGGGGCGTGAGCAACATCCCGTCGTGCATGTCGCCTATGAAGACGCGTTGGCCTATGCCGAATGGAAAGGCCACAGTCTGCCCACCGAGGATCAGTTTGAATACGCCGCCCAGGGCACCAGTCGCGAGGATGCCGAGGGCCACCAGATTGCGAATACATGGCAGGGCCTGTTCCCGTTCCAGCATGAACCCACTGATGGCTATGCCGGCACCTCTGCCGTCGGTTGCTATCCTGCCAATGCCCTGGGCCTGTACGACCTGATCGGCAACGTATGGGAATGGACATCGAGTCCGTACTACGTCAGTCACAACTTTGCCGCCAAGGCAGACTATCCCGAAGGCTATGACCCCAACCAACCCACGGACGCCGTCGCCGTCATCAAGGGCGGCTCTTACCTCTGCGCCCCCAACTACTGCATGCGCTACCGTCCCGAGGCTCGCCAGGCCCAAAGCAAGGGACTGGGCACTTCCCATATTGGCTTTCGCACTGTCTTGAACGAATAAGTGTGATCGTGGCCTTGGCCATTCCAACCTTTTAGGTAGTACCGTCGTCCAAACAAACAGAACCTCTTTGCGAGATAGTCGTTTGGACGCCCAACCCCTTCCACACAGTGCAGAACTGCTTGTTTTCACCGGCAGTGAAACTGCGCTGATCGCGCTGGCGAAGCAACAGCATCAGCCAGCTTTTCGCCAGCTGTACCAGAAGCACGTGCGGACGGTTTATGCACTGTGTCTGCGGCTGACCGGCAATCCCAGCCAGGCGGAGGATGTCACCCAGGAAGTCTTCATCCAGGTCTGGCGCAAACTACATACGTTCAATGGCGACAGCGCTTTCAGCACCTGGCTGCACAGCCTCACCACCAACACGACGTTGAGCTTTCTGCGCAAACAAAAAAGCTGGTGGCAGCGGATGCAGGACACCGACGATTACGAAATGTTGTCAGAGCAAATGGTGGATAGCCCGCCAGCTGACTTGAACGACTTGCACGTTGCCCTTGCCCGCTTGCCCGAACGCGCCCGCATTGTTTTTGTGCTGCACGCCCTCGAAGGCTATCGCCAGGAATCGATAGCCAAGGCCATGGGCATAACCACTGGCACAGTGAAGGCCCAGTTCCATCGGGCGCGCCAACTGCTGGAATCCTGGTTCGGAGAGCCAGACGAAGCCTCGAATGGAATATCGAATGGAATATCGAATGGAATATCGAATGGAGAGACACCATGAGTTCGCCCGCAACCAACAAACTGCAAACACTGATCAATGCACTGCCGCGTGAGCTGGCTCCGGCGCGCGACCTGTGGCCGGGTATTGATCATGCGATCAACGCCAGCTCTGCAGTCATGGGTTACCGTCCCTACGCTCTGGCTGCTTCGGTATTGCTCGTGCTGGGCCTCAGCGTGTTCTACGGCGTGCGCCAGCCGCTGCCATCGATAACCGATCCCGGTATTGAAGCCTATATCAGCGACCTGCAGGTGGAACATCAACGCAGCAAGGAAGCGATCCTGGTGGAGTTCCGCGACCAGCAGCCCTGGTATCCCGAATGGGAAGACCAACTGCATCAGCTCGAAACCGCAGAAAACGCCATCTATGACGCGCTGCGCAACGATCCCGACAACCGCGAACTGCTATCGATACTGCGCGATGTACAGAACAAACAACTGAAATTGATTGATGCGGTGTTCGCACCGCAACGCAACAGCATCTGACCCAGGAGGAAAGATCCATGCATAGCTACAAATACACAGCAATTACAGCCGCCCTGCTAGCGCTTGCCACTACCGCTTACGCCGGCACCCCGATTGATGAGCGACGACCCATGGATGCTGCCGGCCTTGTCAGCATCGACATGACTAATGCAATCGTGCGCATTACGGGTACCTCTGGTACGGAATTCCATATCAGCGGCGAACTCGGCGACCAGGTCGATGAATACGAGCTGCGTGCCGAGAACGGCAACATCAGTTTCGAGGAAGACATCAACAAGCGGAACAACCGTTGGGATGGCAACTGGCGGTGGGACTGGGATTGGAAGGGCCGCGATGGACGCGGCTGCTGGATAGACAAGGACGATGAAGACTGTGAAGACGTGGATGACCAGTTCTCACATCTCGACATTGAAGTACCGCAAGGCAGTGTCATTCGTCTTGATGGCGTCAATGGCAATGTCACAGTCACGGGCGTTACCAACAGCACCAATCTGGAT
>JAZKEH010000003.1:0-16248 GCA_040387155.1 Pseudomonadota bacterium
AATTCATTCCGCCCATGCCGGTGCCAGACAACCTGCGCAACCTGGACTACGACCGCTACCGTCAGATTCGTTTTGAGAAGAATGAAGCCGTTTGGGGCAACACCCGCACCCGCTTCTCGATTGAGATGTTCGCGCCAGGCAGCATCTACACCTCAGCCGTCGATGTTTCCGTCATCGAAAACGGCGTGGCGATTCCCGTCGAAATCGAGAACGACACCTTTATTACCCCGACAATCGATATCGCCGAAATGCTTGCCTCGCTTGATCGCGTTGCCGGCTTCCGCCTGCACTACGCGCTGAACAACCCCGAATATGAAGACGAGTTTGTCGTGTTCCAGGGCGCCAGCTATTTCCGCGCCGTGTCCAAGGACCAGAATTACGGCTTGTCTGCGCGCGGTCTGGCGATTGATGTCGCCGAACCCACCGGTGAAGAGTTTCCAATCTTTCGCCAGTTCTGGATTGAACGCCCCTCCGCCCGTTCTGAAAGCATCGTCGTGCATGCGCTGCTGGACAGCAAACGCGTAACCGGCGCCTATCGCTTCGGCATTTTCCCGGGTGAGCCCACCAAGCTGGAGGTAGAAGCGACGCTGTTTCCACGCACGCCACTCTCGCATGTCGGCCTTGGTGCGTTGACCTCCATGTTCCTGTTTGGCGGCGTGGATGGCACTGATGTGCCGGACTATCGCAATGCCGTGCATGATTCCAACGGTCTGGCCATGCTGAATGGCATGGGTGAATACCTGTGGCGCCCGCTCAGCAATCCGCAAACGCTGCAGGTCAGCGCCTTTGTCGACAAGAACCCTGGCGGCTTCGGTCTGGTGCAGCGCTCCCGCAACCAGTCTGACTATGAGGACCTGCAAGCCAGCTACCATCGCCGTCCATCCACCTGGCTGGAGCCAACGGGGGAGTGGGGCGAAGGCCAGGTCGTACTCGTCGAAATCCCGACCCGCTCGGAAGCCAATGACAACATCGTGGCTTACTGGCGCCCGCAACAACCGTTGCAGCCCGGCACGCCTTTCGAGTTCAGCTACCAATTGACCTGGCCCAACGACAGCCCGCTGCCCGAGCAATTCGGTCGCATACGCCGCACTTCCTACGGCCTGAAGCTGGCCACCCCTTTTCCGCAGTTCGCCATCGACTACATGGATCTGCCACCCGATGTAGTAATGGAAGACCTGAGCTTTGAAACAAGCGTCAGCAGCGGCCGGGTTATCGAAACCCAGCATGAGCCGAATGGCCCCAATGGGGTGCGCGTATTCATGGCCATCGACCCGGAAGATGCACCACTGATCGAAATCCGTCTGCAACCACGCTATCGCGGTGAGGTGCTGGGCGAAACGATGATGTTCCGTTGGCTGGAACAGTAAGTTTGGAACAGTGAGCCTGGAACAGTGATGCCATCCGGCGGTTCTCCCGCGTAGAATCGCGGCTTTGAATTGCTGCGTTTTTCGACGCTCCCTACTTGAAGCACTCCATGACCGACTCCGCGCGTCTCGCCCTGCCACCCGAACAACCGCTGGCAATGCCCAGACAGTCCTTGCATTCCAAAGGCCTGAAATTCCGTGGCAAGCGCAAATTGTGGAACGAGCTGAAGATCTTCATCGCCCGCGTGCTGCTACTGACTGCCACGTACAAGCTGTCGGCCTACGGGATCACCGAGATGCACGCCGTCATGACCGGCGACCTCACGATTATCCAGTGGGTGTTCCTCGTACTGTTCTCGATCAACTTTGCCTGGATCAGTTTCGCCGGCTGTCAGGCAGTGCTCGGCTTCCTGTTGATGATCAAGCAGGATTTGTTCGGCTTCATCGCGATCCACAACCGCCTGCCGAAGATTCATACCGCTGTATTGGCACCGGTGTACAACGAAGATCCCGCCCGCGTTGTCGCTGGCATCAAGGCCATGAGTGCTGAACTCGCACAACAGGCACCCGGTTGCTTTGCCTTCTTCATCCTCAGCGACACCACCAATCCTGCTGCATGGCTGCGCGAAGAGCACGCGTTCCAGCAATTGATCAGCGAAAGCTCGCCCTACTGCCCCATCTATTACCGTCATCGCCGCAAGAACAGCGAACGCAAGGCCGGCAATATTTCTGACTGGGTCATGCGCTGGGGTGGTGGCTATGAAGCGATGCTCGTACTCGACGCCGACAGCATCATGAGTGGTTCAACAATGATCGAAATGGCGCGCCGGCTGGAAGCAGAACCCGGTCTGGGTCTGCTGCAAACACTGCCCAACATCGTGCTCGGCGAAAGCATGTATGCCCGCCTGCAACAGTTTGCCAACCGCTTGTATGGTCCTGTGTTTGCGAACGGTCTCGCCGCCTGGCACGGCAACGGCAGCAATTTCTGGGGGCATAACGCGATTATTCGTACGGCAGCTTTTGCCGAAGCAGCCCATTTGCCAGTGCTATCAGGCACGCCCCCCTTTGGCGGCCACGTCATCAGTCACGACTTTATCGAAGCTGCGTTGCTGCGCCGCGCCGGTTGGGCCGTCCGCTTCGATACTGATCTGGAAGAAAGTTATGAAGAAGCGCCGCCGTCGATGAGTGATGTGCTGGTGCGTGATCGTCGCTGGTGCCAAGGCAACCTGCAGCACTCCCGCTTCCTGTTTGCACGTGGTCTTGCGATAACGAGTCGTTTGCACATCCTGTCCGGCATCATGGCCTATGCCAGCGCCTTGTTCTGGTTCATGTTGCTTGGCGTCGGCATGGTGTTGTCCATCCAGGCAAGCTTCACACCCACCGATTACTTTCCCCAACCTTCGCTGTTCCCCGCCTGGCCGGTCTTCGATTCCGAACGCGCCATCACACTCTTCATTCTGTCGATGCAAATTGTGTTGCTGCCGAAATTCCTGGCGTGGGTTTCCGGCATTCTGAGCTTCCGTCGCTGCCTGGGTTATGGCGGCCCGATCCTGCTGACGATCAGCGTGCTTGTCGAAATCGTGCTGTCGGCGCTGTTTGCGCCCGTCATGATGCTGGCGCAGAGCCAGATGGTGCGCGAGATCCTTACCGGCAGTGACAGCGGCTGGAAACCCCAGCGTCGCAACGATGGCTCGATCACGCTCGCAGCCGCGCTCAACATGCACAAGTGGCACATGCTGCTGGGCTTTGTGGCAGCAGTCTCCACGTGGTATCTGAATCGCGGCCTGTTCTACTGGTTGCTGCCAGTGACCACCGGGCTGATGTTGTCAGCAGTGCTGTCCTGGATCAGCGGCAAACCGTTGCCCGGCAAGGTGCTGCGCGTCCTTGGCATTTTGCGCACACCGGAAGAACGCCACTTGCCGCCTGTCGTCGCTGCTGTCGTCGCCGAAACGGACAGTGCTACCGATGGCGTTGGCGAATCGCCGTTTGCCACCTTGCTTGCCGATGCCAGATTCCGCGAATGGCACAACGCGCAAATTACCAAACCGGCCGATGCAAGTTCGAAAACATCGTTTGAGGCCGAATTGATTCTGGCGCAAGCCAAGGCGGAACGCAGTCACTCCGCCAGCAAGCTGGAAAGCTGGCTGACTCCTGCAGAAAGCATTGCCTTCCTGCACAGCCCCACTCTCATCGATACCACTGCGCGCCAAGCCACACCCTGAGGCATAGGTTGAACAGCCTGCATAGAGAGCTGTTCGTTATCGCAGCGGCTGGCATTGGCTTGCTGGTTGCGCTGTTCTTTTTCCTCACCGACATCTTGTCGATGCCAATCGCTTTGCAGGCGACGGCGCAAAGCCTGTTGTTGTGGAGCGTGCTCTGGCACCAGGCCTGGCGACGGCGCGCAAGCAACCGTGCCGACAGTGAATCCCCCATGCAATTCTCATTGGGTTGGGCCAACCGGCTTACGCTGGTACGCGGCTTGTTGATTGCTGCCTGCGGCGGCTTTCTGCTGCTGCCTGATCAACGCGGCTTTGTCAGCTGGCTGCCCGGGCTGTGCTATTCAATTGCAGCCATTGGGGATCGTCTCGACGGCTATGTCGCACGTCGCTTTCGCAACACGACCTTGCTGGGCAGCGAACTCGACATGGTGTTCGATGCCGTGGGTCTTGTAGTCGCGCCGCTGCTTGCACTGAGCTACGACAGGATTCATCCCGCCTACCTGCTCGTCAGCGTTGCCTACTATCTGTTTGTATGGGGCCTCTACTGGCGCCGGCGCCACGGCAAACCGGTGTTGCCGCTGCGACGCAGCATCTTGCGCCGTACCCTTGCCGGCATGCAGATGGGCTTCATTGCTGTCGTGCTATGGCCCCCACTGCAACCACTAATGACACAAATTGCCAGCGTCGCCTTCATGTTGCCGTTGCTGGCAGGCTTCTGGTTCGACTGGCTCATAGTCAGTGCACGCATGCCCTCTCAAAGCCCGCAGGCAGAAAAGTATTTTCTTCGCATCAAGGCATTCAGCGCACAGTGGATACAACCGCTTTTCCGCGTGGTGTTATTGACAGCCCTAGCCTCCAGCGACTGGCAGCAACCGGCGCCAATGCCGCTCGCCGCGTTGTTGATCTGTGTCTGCATCCTGATTCTGCTGGGCGTGGCCGGCCGCGCCTCCGCCATCGCCTTGTTGTTCCTGCTCAACTGGTATCCGGGTTTCGATTTCAGCAGCGTGACCGGTGCAGCGGCGGTGTTCGCAGCCATCTGGATCCTGATGCTGGGCACCGGCCGCTACACACTATGGCAACGCGATGGCGACTGGATGAACCGACAGGACGGCAGTTGATGTTGCGCCTTAAATTGCTGGTGGGACTGTTATGGGTGTTGGCGTTGCTGTTGGCCGGCTGGACGCTGTCCCAGCTGCCCTTTGGCGCCATCAAGGACATCGTTGCGGCGCTGACAATCAGTAACTGGGCGTTATGGATCACGATCAACGCCATCGTGCTGGCGCTGCCGTTGCTGCGCTGGACCTTGTTGACGCAGGCAATCGGCACCACTATCAAGCGACGCTTTTTCCTTTCCATCCGTCTCGCGGGTAATGCCGTTAGTTTTCTGACACCAGGCCCGTACTTCGGTGGTGAGCCGTTGCAGCTCTACTGGATGTACACGCTGCAGAAAATGCCGCTGCACCGCGCGACGCTCTCGCTGGGACTCGACCGCTTTTTTGAGTTGGTCACCAACATCAGCGTAGTGCTGGGGGCGCTGGTATTGCTGGTACTGTCATCGACGCTCGCGAGCGATGACTTGCTATACCCGATTCTTGCATTGGTGTTGCTGCTGTTATTGATGATTGGCGCTGGCGTATTGCTGTTGCGCCAACCCCAATGGCTGAGCAAGCGGCTGGACACACTGGCCCACCGTTGGAGCCAACACCCGCGACTGAGTCGCATCGATTGCCAATGGCAACAGTTTGGCGCGGATCTTCGCAATGTATTTGCCACCCAACGTTCGCGCTTGTGGCTGGCCTTGTTGCTGTCACTGCTGGGCTGGGCCGCGTTGTTGGTGGAGCTACTGTTGCTGTTGCACTTCCTTGGTCTGAGCCTCGAACCGTTCGAGTTCATTCTGATCATCGTCGCCATGCGTCTGGCCATGCTACTCCCAGCACCCGGCGGCATCGGCACCATCGAAGCGGCACTGTTGTGGTCGTTTCAGTTGTTGCAACTGCCTGCCACGGCTGCGATAGGACTGATTGCCCTGACACGTTTGCGCGATGCAATTGTGTTGGTCATAGGCCTTTGGTGTCTGGCCCGTTTGCAGCGCGCCAGCAAGCAGCAAGGCCGCGCGTGATTGAGCGAGCGCCGTGCGGCGTGTTAAAGTGCTTGCCATTGCAACGAGAGCCATCATGAATCCAGTACGCGCCAACAAACCCATCAAGCGCAACCAGCAGAAAAAACCTGCAGGCGGCCTGGCGTTGTGTGTATTGGAATTGTAGAACCCGAGAATTCTGAAACACCAAACCCGGTCGCGGAATCCGCCACCGGGTTTTTTATTGCCATCGATTTATAAAAAGAAGGTTTTTGCCCCAGGAGATTTTATGTACACAGGTTGTTTGACCGCGCTGCTGACACCGTTTCGTGAACACGCACTGGATGAAGCTGCACTGAAGAAACTGGTGCGCATCCAGATTGATGGCGGCATTCACGGCCTGGTCGCGATGGGCACAACCGGCGAAGCCTCCACCGTATCGTCGCAGGAACACGAGCGTGTCATCGAACTCGTGGTGAAAGAAGCCGCTGGTCAGGTGCCCGTCATCGCTGGCGTCGGCTCCAATAATCCACACGAAGCCATCGCACTCGCACGCTTCGCCCAGAAGATTGGGGCCGATGCTCTTCTCGCCGTAGCGGGTTACTACAATCGCCCATCACAAGAGGGCCTGTACCAACACTTCAAAGCGTTGCACGACGCAACCGATCTGCCAGTGATCATCTACAACATCCCGCCACGTACCATCGTCGACATTCAACCGGACACGCTGGCGCGCATTGCGGAATTGCCGCGCGTTGTAGGTATCAAGGATGCCTGCGGTGATCTTGGTCGAATCTGCCACGAGCGCCAACGCATCCGTAAGCCGTTCAGCTTCCTGTCGGGTGATGACATTACAGCGGTTGCCTACAACGCCAATGGTGGCAATGGCTGCATTTCTGTCACGTCCAATATCGTACCGGCTCAGTGTGCGCAGTTGCAGAATCTGTGTGCGAGTGGTCGTTTTGCTGAAGCGCTGCGTTTGCACGACATGTTGGTACCACTGCATGCCGCACTGTTCCGTGAACCCAATCCCGCAGGCGTCAAATATGCCGCGTCGTTGTTGGGCTTGTGTCGCGAAGAAGGTCGTTTGCCGATGGTTCCGGTCTCGGACCCGGTGAGATTGGCAATTCGATTGGCGTTGGACAGTGTCCTGGGTTTTAGCGCAAGAACCGCTGCGTAGTTTTGGAACACGCGAGAACCTGGAGGAGCGGGCGGCGGGAGATGTTTTCTGGAACCTCGAAGGCCATGGATGGCCTGAGGGGTAGCGCCCCAGGGACGGGCTTGCAGCGGTCCAGGAAACATCTCCCGCCGACTGCGACTACTCTGGAACATGGGTACACTAGAACAAAGAGACCATATTCATGCTAACAATCAAACACGCCACCCCCACCGACATCCCGCTTATCCGCGAGCTGTGCTTCCAGGTATGGCCCCAAACCTACGCGCCCATCCTGACGACAGAGCAAATCGACTACATGCTCGACATGATGTACAGCCCAGCGTCACTACAGCAGCAAATGCAAACCGGCGCCGACTTCCTGCTGTGCTACGACAACAAAGAACCAGTCGGCTTCGCCGCAATCCAGGATCAAGGCGAAGGCAAATACAAACTGGAAAAGATTTACGTACTGCCCAACCAA
This sequence comes from Pseudomonadota bacterium, assembly GCA_040387155.1. Lineage (GTDB taxonomy): Bacteria > Pseudomonadota > Gammaproteobacteria > Pseudomonadales > Pseudohongiellaceae > CAILUG01. The sequence continues at coordinate 7,301 of JAZKEH010000003.1, forward strand.
CAAGGCAAGGGCACCGGCAAATTCATGATCGACTACATCAGCAACACCGCCGCCCAGCGTGGCGCCACCGTGTTGCAGTTGCAGGTCAACAAGCAGAATGCCGCAAAAAGCTTCTATGAAAAACTGGGCTTCACCGTCGCCAGGTCTGCCGTGTTCGACATCGGCAACGGTTTCGTCATGGACGATTACGTGATGGAACTGCCCTTGAAGGTTTTGCGATAGGCCGCCCAGCAAGTCGCGTTTTCCCACAGCTTCACGTTCAGCGAACCGGTGCCAGGCGGCTTTATCTGTGCCAGCAGTTTCTCGCAGATGATGCGGCTGAAATGCTCAATGCTGGGATTGAGGCCGGTGAACTCCGGCTTTTCGTTCAGCATGCAATCGCGGAAATAGTCGACTGTGCTGTTGAGCGCCGAGTCAATCTCGACGATGTCGACCAGATACCCATGCTTATCGAGCTGCGGACTCTCGATGCTTATCTCCGCCACGTAGTGATGCGCATGCGGAAAATTCTCGGCGCCCCAATCGCCACCGATCAGGAAATGGTTGGCAATGAAATCCTTGGTGACGGCAACGGTATACATGGTGACTCCTGCGAAAAGCGGATAAGGGAGAAAACAAAAAGTTATTCGTCGTATTGTATGACGGCTTGCAGGATATCTGCCTGGCCTGAATGCAGTTGCTGATACAGCGGTGCGGCGCCGGCCAGCGGTATGCGATGGGTAATCCAGCGCTGCGGCTGCAGTGTGCGGATCAGCTCCCAGGCCAGCTCAAAACGGCGCTGCTTGTCCCAGCGACCAGCAAGACCAGGCGCCAGCGTACTGACCTGACTGGTGGTGATCTGCAAGCGATTGCGATGCGCTGCACCACCGAGCGTTACCGGGGCAGTCTTGTTGCCATACCAGCTGCCAATGACGATGCGGCTCATGTAGCCACTGAGATCAATCGCGGTGTTCAGCGCCTCGGGCACACCGCTTACTTCATAAATAAGGTCTGCCCCATCACTGCTGCCAACTCGGAGTTGCTGCTTCAGGTCTGCCAATTCCTGCGCCGAGTTCGCATCGCACACATGCTGGGCACCGGCACGCTGGGCGAAGCGGCGGCGACTGGCGTTGCCATCCACGATGCAGAGCTTGGCCAGCGGATACTGGCTCAATACACTCGACAGCAGAATGCCAACCACGCCCTGGCCGATAACAATAACGCGCTCGCCAATGCCGGGGTTGCCGTCCTGCACCAGATTGACTGCTGTTTCCATGTTGGCGAGAAAGATGGCGGCTTCCGGTGCAATACCGGCAGGCAGTGCAATAACCGCGGCTGGCGTTGTTACAAAATGACTGGCGTGCGGTTGAAAGGCGAATACGAAGCGACCAAGCCAGCTTGCATCCACATCTGCGCCCAGCTGTATGACTTTGCCAACTGTCGCGTACCCGTATTGCAAGGGAAACTGTGCCTGTTGTTGCATGCTGGCGATCGACGCATCCAGCGCCATGTCTTGCGGCAACTGGCCGCGATACACCAACAGTTCAGTACCTGCACTGATGCCGGATGCTACCGACTGCACAAGCATTTCGCCGGTCGCGGGCGCAGTCAGCGATTGTGCACGCACTTCCACTTGCTGCGGTGCAGTAAACCAGAGTTGTTGCGCGGTGATACTCATGCACCAGCTCCGGCAAATTGCAGTGAGCCCCACACAATCATGTCGTCTCCAATCCTGTCACTGTGCATGGTCTTCAATCGTGGCAACTGTTGCGTTGCCGAAAATCCGAGTGCGCCGACCGCCCTGTAGCCACCGATCAATTTCGGCGCAATCGTCAACACCAGCGCATCCACCAATTGTGCCTGCAGAAAAGCAGTAATAACGGACGCGCCGCCTTCCACCATCAGATTGTGAATGCCCTTCTGCTTCAGCAACTGCAACGCGGCCGGCAGATCCACATGGCCCGCGTCATTGCAGGCAATCTGCAACAGATCGCATTCGAGGTTAGCGTTGGTTTGTTGCGCTGACAGCACCCAGCAACGTTTGTCACGCGACTGACACAGTTTGGCATTCGCAGGCATGCGCAGCTGGCTGTCGAGCACAATGGGCTGCGGATTCTGTCCCTGCCATTCGCGCACCGTAAGTTGCGGATCGTCAGCGAGTACGGTGCCGATGCCGACGAGGATGCCGTCGTGCAGACTGCGCATTTGATGAGTAAGTTGGGTGGACTCTGCGCCGCTCAACCGCAGCGTTTCGCCGGGGCGCGTTGTCAGGCTGCCGTCGAGACTCTGGGCAAAACACAAGGTGACAAACGGTCTGGAAGAAGAAGCACCGGAAGTGCCGGTGTGGAAATTATTGCGGGTTTCGATCAGCCACTGCTCAATTCGTTGATTGAGGTTCATGGGGCTCTTTTTTGCCAGCCGCTGCGGCCGCGGGATTCGATTTCAGGCGCAGCAGATGGTCCATGCGTTTCGCCTTGGTAAACAGGTAGCCGGCATTGTCGGTATTGGCTGGCACTTCGACCGGCACGCGTTCAGTCACGTTGATGCCTTCGGATTTCAGCGCCGCAATCTTGGTGGGGTTGTTCGTGATCAGACGCACTGATTTCACCTGCAGCTCTTCCAGCATGCACGCGGCCAGCGAGTAGTCGCGCTCGTCGGCTTCGTGACCCAGCATCAGGTTGGCGTCGACCGTGTCATAGCCCTGATCCTGCAAATTGTAGGCGCGCAGCTTCTCCAGCAAACCGATGCCACGACCTTCCTGTCGCAAATACAGCACAACACCGAGACCTTCGCTTGCCACCAGCGCCATCGAGCGTTTCAATTGCTCGCCGCAATCGCAACGACGCGAACCCAGCACATCGCCGGTAAAACATTCTGAATGCACACGCACCAGCACCGATTCCGCCTGCGCGATATCGCCCATGAAGAAGGCCAGATGTTCCTTGGTGTCGAGCGAATTGGTGTAGTAGCACAGCTGGAAATCGCCGAATTCGGTGGGAATGCGGGCACTGGCCATGCGGGTAACAGAGGGTTTGGACATTGCAGGGTACGACTGTCTGAAAGTGCAGCGCGATGTTACGTCCGCGCTGGGACAGTGGCAAGGCAACAAGTCTCTTATCCACCGTTTGCAGTTGTAAAATCCGGAAAATTACGTGGAAACCCCCAATTCGTGAAAGTTGATTTGTACTTTGCCGTTCCCGGTGACCTCAATACGCTGACCGGCGGTTATGGCTATGATCGCCGGCTATTGGTCGGCTTGCGTGCACTCGGCATGCAGGTCGAGCATCATGCACTGGCAGCATCGTTTCCCGCGCCCGACGCCGCTGCCTTGAGCGCCGCCAACCATTGGCTGCAATCGTTGCCAGACAACGCAACGGTGCTGATTGACGGCCTTGCCTTTGGTGTCATGGACGCTGTGGCTGCGCAACACGCAGAACGCCTGCGCCTCATCGCGCTCTGTCATCATCCGTTGTCGCTGGAAACGGGACTCTCTGCGGACAAGCAACAGCAATTGCACCAATCTGAACAGCGCGTGCTGCAAATCGCGCGCGCCATTGTGGTCACCAGCACGATGACACGCCGCACCTTGATCGAGCAGTTCAGCATCGCCGGTGAGAAGATCACCGCTGCAGCTCCCGGCACCGACCGCCGCGGGTTTGCTGCGTGCCAAGGTCAACCTCCCATCCTGCTCACGGTCGCCACGTTGACGCAGCGCAAGGCACACGATGTGCTGATTACGGCACTCTCGCAACTACAGCACTTGCCGTGGCGCGCCCGCTTTGTTGGCGGCGGCGAATTTGACGCGGAATGGACTCGCCATCTGCTGCAACAGGTGCAGACTGCAGGCTTGCAGAGTCGCATTGATTTCGTCGGTGCTCTCACCGAGCTGCATAACGAGTACATCGCGGCGGATATTTTCGTGCTGCCGTCGTTGTTTGAAGGCTATGGCATGGCGTTCGCGGAGGCATTGGCCTATGGCTTGCCAGTTATTGCCGGACGTGCCGGCGCCGTACCTACAGTGGTGCCCGCGAGCGCTGGCCTGTTGGTAGAACCTGGCAGTGTTGAAGATTTACGTGGTGCACTGCATTCCTTGCTGACGGATACCGCGCTGCAACAACGCTTGCAGAGCGGTGCTCGTGAAGCCGCAACGCACTTGCCCACTTGGGAACAGGCAGCAATCACAGTGAAGGAACTGATAATGAAAGTGAGCACGCGATGAGTGGCTTTTCGATCGACTGGCTGAATCTGCGCGAGCCCGCAGATCAGCGTGCGCGCGATGCTGCCGTGCGAGAACAGGCCTTGGCCTGGCTGGGGATCGGCGCTGCACCCGGCAGAAGCAGCATCAATCCCGGTGAAGCCATCGTTGTCGATCTTGGTACTGGTACTGGCTCTACGCTGCGCGCGCTATCAGCACCAGGCTCGCAGCTGTTGGTATGGCGGCTGGTCGACAACGACGGCGATCTGCTGGATGAGGCGCTGCGTCGACACGGCAAGCACTATCGCATCGAAGACTACCAATCCGACCTTACAGTCATCGGTGAACTGCCGCTTGGCGGGGCTCGTCTGATAACAGCCTCTGCGTTGTTTGATCTGGTGTCGGCCAACTTTGTCGACACACTCGTCAAGCGACTCAAGGCAATGAGCGGTGGCTGGCCTGTCGGCCTGTACGCCGCACTGAACTACGATGGCACCACCAGTTGGAATCCGCCGCATCCGTATGACACGGCAGTACTCACCGCATTCAATCAGGATCAATGCAAGGACAAGGGCTTTGGTCTAGCACTGGGACCGCAGGCTGGCAGCTATCTGGCCACGGCCTTGCAACAGGCAGGATTCACCGTAACGACAGCGTCAACGCCCTGGCAGTTGGGTGCGGAAGATTCGGTGATGATGGAAGCACTGGTCAATGGCATTGCGGCTGCTGTTGCCAATGACTATGGACTTGCTACTGACAAACTCGCCGAGTGGCGGAGTTTCAGACTGGCCCACTGCCAGAACGGTTCCTGCTCAGTGGGCCATCTTGATGTGCTGGCCTTGCCGGCCAGCTAGCGCTTTATCGATCGACTTACTTCAGCGCAGCGACGCCAGCAGCAGCAACCACGCCATCCTGCTCCGAGCTCATGCCCGACACACCGATGGCGCCGACAATACGGCCATCTTTTACCAGCGGCACACCACCTTCGGCAGCAACAACGCCTTCAAGCGTCAGCGTACGCAAGCCAACACCGCCGGCAGCCAGTGTGTCCTGCAAGGCTTTGGTGGGGCGCTTGAAGCCAACTGCCGTATAGGCCTTGCCCTGTGACACGTTGACGCTGGCGATCTGGGTGTTGTCACGCTTCACGTAGGCAACCAGGTTGCCTGCGGTATCAACCACAGCGATCGCTACAGTGAAATTCTGTTTGGCGGCTTCTGCTTCGGCAGCAGCCAGCACAACCTTGGCCTGCTCAAGCGTAATGTTGGCGCCGTATTCCTGCTGCGCCTGTACCGACGCGGTGAAGCAAGAGCCGACAATGAGTGCTGCGGAAAGGAAATTCTTGATCATGAGGCGATCCCCTGTTTCTGAATATTGTTCGAAAGTTGAAAATGACGGGTTATAGGTTGTCCCGTTGCCGGGCCGCGCCCACTATGCCCACGTGCGTTGCGGGTTGCAATCCACCCGTTTAGCTAGCGCAACAGCCTCGCATAGACATCGCCGCTACCGTGGTTGATGCTGCGCAATACCGTCAGCATTTCCTGCGCGTTGAGCCAGCGCACTTCCTGCAAACGGTGGGTTTCACCCGGCGAGTAGTTGTACTCGTAACGACCCAGTTGTTCGAGGCGCTCGACACAACCCAGCGCTACCGCCATCGACGCCGGAATATATTCAAACGACAGCGTCGCAATCGGCTGAGTGAGCCCACGCAACACTTCCAGTTCAAAACCTTCGACATCAATTTTGCAGAATACCGGCACGCCGTGGACGGCAATCAACGCGTCAAGTGTGGTGACTGGAACAGTGATTTGCTGATCCCACTCCACTGCGTTGAAGGACTTGTCCTTCTTCACATCGCCGATCCATTGTTGTGACAGCGTCGTCACCGTCGGTGTACGTGAACTGATGTGCAGTGTCGCGTTACCCGGCTCTGCACCGATGGCTTGATCCACCAGAACGATGTGGTGCTTGCCTCCAAAGAATCGCTGCAAACAACGCAGCAGTGCAGGCTGCGGCTCCACTGCCACCATGCGCGCACCCAGTGCATCCCACACCCGCAAGCGATTGCCGACATGGGCGCCGATGTCGAAGCACAGATCACCGCGCTGGATGAACTGCGCATAGAAGCGCTGCATGCGGGCAAAGCGGCCCGGCACGCCGTAGTACATCAACAGCGAGCGCCACACACCGAGTCGTTCACGCCAGCTACTGTTGAACATCAGCCGCCGCCTCGCTACCGGAGAATGCCTGGATAATGCGATCGCGCAGCGAATCCATGCGCCACACTGGCGCATCAGCGGCAGGCAGCAGCCCTTCGCTCCACTGCCAGTCAGCGATTGCGTCGAACACCGCAGGATCGCGCGCAATGATGTGCACAGGCACATCTGCATTGCCGGTGTCGCCCGCAACCAGCGGTGCTGGCTGATGATCACCGAGAATGATCATGACGAGATCATCATCACCGTACTGGATCGCATAGGACGCGAGGTTGTTGATGACGTATTCAATCGACTTGCGGTACTGCTCGCGAATCAGCGCGGTGTCCTGCCACACCGCTTCCACGTCAGGACCGGCTTGCGTCTGCGCATTGAAGATCGTGCCGTCGCCTACTGCATCCCACGGCACCAATGATGGTGTAGGTGTCCACGGCGCATGCGACGAAATCAGCGCAATTTCTGCCATGACCGGCGTGTGCGCGCTACTGCGCTCATGCGCCTGCAATGCGGACAACACATACTGATCCGGCATCGTCACCCAGTTGAAGGGCAGGCCTTCGTAACCAGAATTGATGGAATCGTAGATGTGGTCATAACCAAAGTATTCACCTTCGGGCCAGGCCATGCTGATCGCCGGCATTGCGGCCACGGTGCGCCAGCCCGCGCGTTTGAACAGTCGATTCAGCGTCGGACGCTCACTCATCATCAGCGTGTCGTAGCGCACCTGACTGTTGATCCACAGACCAGACAACGCCGTGCCATGCGCCAGCCAGCTGATGCCACCAACCGTCGGCGACGTCAGATACGCACTGCGTGCCTGCAAACCATTCAGTTGCAACTGGAACGACGCCTGCTCCAGCGTGGGCAGTACACCGGCAGCAAACTCGGGATCGTCTAGCACGATACGGCCATAGGACTCGACGAAGACCACATAGACGTCCTTGCCGCGCAGTTTGCTGAACAACTGCTCACCAGGCACTGACGCATAGTCATCATCGTTGACAGTGGCGCCGAAGGTTTTGATATCGGCGACGCTGTCGACGATCGCGTGCACGTGCAGCACAAATTCATCGTGGAAATAGGTGTTCACCCGTGGCCAGCCCGCCATCTTCAGTACAACCCATAACACCAACAGCGCACTCAGGCCCTGCAACGAGCGCTGCGGCGCCAGTTGCAGCACCGCGCGAATGCGACCCAGCACCGCAAAGGACAGCAGGAAGATGACAACGAATACCAGGCCCAGCAACAGCGCGACCAATACGGCGCCAAGCTGACCAATGGCGCCGGTCAGCAAGCGCATGCCGTCGGCGAGCAGATAGGCATCGAACACCGGATTGAAGGGGCGCGAGAACACCTGGTAGGCGATGAGATCGGAAACCTTGAACACAAGACCCAGAGCCAGCACCAACGCAACCAGCGTGCGGAGCCAAGCGCCCGCGCGCCCAGGTACCAACAGCAACAACCCGAACACAATGGCTTCCAGCGGCAGATAGCCGAACGACGACAGCGTGATCCAGCTGAGACGATGCGGCAGGATCAAGGCGATGAACAGACCGACAAAGGCGGCGACATCAAGCGCAACATCAACCGCGCTGCGCTTGTTCGACAAGGCACTCATGATGTGACCAGCGCCGGCCCGAGGTTCCTGTCACCCAGCGCAAAGAAGTACGGGTTCAGAATGTTGTCCTTGCGGTTGTAGCGATACTCAACGCCTTGCGCATCCAGCAAGATGCCGCCCGCAGCCTCCAACACCGCTTGCGCAGCCGCGGTGTCCCACTCAGACGTCAGCGCGAGTCGTGGATAGACGTCGGCCTTGCCTTCCGCCACCAGACAGATCTTCAGCGAACTGCCCATGCTCAACAGATCAACTTGCAGATAGTGTCGTTGCACACGTTCCAGCCACGCATCCAGTTCGTCGCCGCGATGATTGCGGCTGGCGACAACACGCAGCCGTTGCTGCCCCCTGCTCAAGGGCGCGACATGAATCGCGGCAGTCTCTCCTGCTTTCTCCACCCGGGCACCCTTCCCTGCGGCACCGGAATAGCACCAGTCGAGTACAGGCACATAGACAACGCCGAGCACAGGTACGCCGTTCTCGATCAATGCAATGTTGACGGTGAACTCACCATTGCGCTTGATGAATTCCTTGGTGCCGTCCAGCGGATCCACCAACCAGTAACGTGACCACTGCCGGCGTTCGTCCCAGCTGATGCTGGCGGATTCTTCGGACAGCACTGGGACATCCGGTGTAAGCGTTTGTAACGCTGTTGTAATCACGCGATGCGCGGCAAGGTCGGCAGCCGTCAGCGGCGAGTCGTCTTCCTTGTGGCTGACAGCCATTTCGCTTTGCCCATAGATCTCAAGAATGGCGGCGCCAGCCTGTTTACTGATGGCGATGACGGAAACAAGCAGACTGGCAACAGACATGAAGGCGCTCGAGAGCTCTATAATGCAGCCATTATAGGAGAGGAAGTGGCTTCTTATGGTGAATTGGTCTGCGATCGACACCGTCTTGTTCGACATGGACGGCACGCTGCTCGATCTGCGTTTCGACAATTTTT
>JAZKEH010000004.1:0-4057 GCA_040387155.1 Pseudomonadota bacterium
GGTATCGAGTGGCACTTCGGTTTCGGCGCCAAGACTGTCCGCTTCATACTGGAAAGCGGAGACATCCAGCGTGACCACATACTCGTTGCCCTGCTGCTCCACCGTGCTCGCTTCCACCCCAACGTCGTACATCATGATCTTCTCAAACAGATCGGTGATGAGTTGTTGATGCTCAGGTCCTGCCACTGCGCGCACCTCGTGTACAAGATCGAGCGTGGTCGGTAGCGGCGGTGTCATCGCGACGAAGCGATCATGATAGGTGCGCAGTGCGAGGTTTACTTTGTCTGAGCCAATCAGTTCCTGCAGCAGGAACAACGCCATCGGTGCCTTGCCGTAGGCGATGTGCGGTTGATTGTCAGCCTTGATGACCGGATTTTCACCGGTGGGATCACCCTTGCGACCGGCAAGAAAGCTGTTGTGGTTATCGGCGAGCACTTCGCGCAGAAACACGGTGTCGCCTGCCTCTTTCAAGGCCATGAAGGTTGAGTACTGCGCCAACCCTTCATTCAACACTTGCTGCCCCTGCATGTAGGCGCCGTAGACGTCGTTGCCCCACCATTGATGCGCCAGCTCGTGCAGCGTGGCGTAGTCAAACGTGGTGCGGCCGCGCAGATCGGTAAGAAAGCCGGACCCTTCGGCATAGGCGACTGAGCCGATGCCGGCCTGCACCCGCGTGGTGTAACGCGCATATTCAGACATGCGATAGTACGAGTGGGCATAGGGCGCGAATTCCCGGCTGTAGTACTCGAGTCCCCACTTGGCTGTGTCGAGCATGGCCTGGATATTCCACGGATGTTTGGCGTCGTAGTACACCTCGACATCAACATCGTTCCATTTCTCCCGCGCCACGGTGTAGCGCGCCGTCAGTGGCACCATCGCCGGCCACACCGGGCCGGGATAGTCGTATTCGAAATAGCGGCGGCCGTTCTCTTCCCAGCTGCGCACCAACTCACCGGCGCCCACTACAGTTTGATCAAGGTCGGTACCCACGATGGCGTGAAAGCTGCTGCGGGCATCGAGGCCAGCGACGAGATCGTCGAGATGTTCCGGGTCGCCCAGCGCGGGTAAGCCCTCGATGGGTGGCAACCCCTGCTTGTTGCGCTCCCGATTTGAGGCCAGCCGGCAGTCGTCGCAGAAACCCGGCAGCGGAATCAGACCCTCGCGCACATAGCTGCCGTTGCCGATGATGTCCGTGTCTTCCACCGTATTGGCGAAGCCCTTGTTCTCGCGTGTCATCGACCAGTGCATTGCCAGTTCATCGCCGGTAGTCATGGGCTGGTCGGGTTTCACGATGAAGACCCAGGGTAGCAGTGGCGATGGAGTCAGCGTGGCGCCATCGATCTGCAGCGTCTCGATATGATTGCGCTCGTCCACCCGCAGCAGGAATTCGTCGATCGTTTGCGGCTGGTTATTGCGTAACGTGGCGCTGCCGCTCGATTGCCAGCTGCGCGCTGACGGATACAACTCGTAGCGCGTGTCGGGATCAGTAAGTGAGGGCGTTGGCAGGTCGCGATAGCGTTCATACTCACGTTCATACAGCGCCTGCGCGGCAAATCCTGCATCACTGGTGACATAGTCGTTCAGCACATTGGTGTTGTAAAAAATAAAGCCACCAAAACCTGCAAAGACACCGACCGCGCCAATACCGGTACGGATGAGTGGCGCAGTGAAGCGGGTACGGGCTTCCTGCAAGCGCTCGCGCCACGACATGCGGGAACCCCGCGCAAACAATAGATGGGCAGCGATGAGCAATAGCACACAGAAGGCGCCCCAGTAGCCCACCAATGACCATGTCTGGACCTGGAAATGGCCAAAGCCATTCATGTCGGAGTACCTGACTTCCGGAATACTGAAGCTCAGTAGCAGGTGTTCAACGCCAAAGAACGGCAACGCCAACACCAGCGTTATCACGGTGAGCGCGATTACCATGCCAGACCACTTGCCCGGACTCAGCACCTGCACTAGCACGGCCACCACACACAGCATCCACAGATGGAAGCCGTTGTAGATGAAGATGCCCTGCAGGAAGACGCCAAGGTAATGGTCGTGGAAGTCCGCCAATTCCTGCACACCGAGTGCTACCAGCATGGCGGCGAGGAACAACACGGCAACGATGCCGCACAACACCAGCGTCTTCGACACCACCGGTATCCAGTCGGCGCACGGCGAAGCGCCGGTGATGCCATCAACACCGCTGTCGCGTTCGCGCTGCACCAGCACAGCCGAGAAATAGACCAGGGCCAGCAACATGTTCTGGAACAGGCTGTGGCGGAGAAAGTCGAGCAGCACGGCGGTGACAGGACGATTGGGCAGGTTAACCAGTAGCGTGGGCACGGAGCTCGCGTCGCTCCAGATACCGACCATGGTCAACGCGAGCAGTATCCAGAAAAAAGGACTTTGCCACACACCGCGCACATCCATGCGCCAGTGGGCGCGAAATTGCAGCCACGCGGCAGCGCTGTCAAAACGCGGCAACACCCGTTGGTGTGTGTGCTGCGGGGGCAGCGTTGCCTGTAGTCTGGGTTTGCGGCGGAAACGTTCCAGCGGCGCCGGCACCAGTTCCATGCGATAGCGCCATACCGTAATCAACAATGTGACCAGCGCAACGCTGAGCCACAGCAAGCGGTTGGGCAGCAGATGTGCAGTGGGCAATAGCGTGTTGAGTTCACTGATGGTCCAGAAGCGCGACGCTTCTGTCACCGGCAAGGCGCCGAACGGATCGGACAGCAATTGCCAGCTGGTCAGCACCGTACCCGTCGTCACAGTGGTGTTGATGACGACGCCATAGATGAGAACCGCCAGGGCTGCAGCGAAGGTGAGGCTGGCTGAACGGGTCAGCGTGGCGACGCTGAAGAACAGCGAGCAGAACAGCAGGATGTTGGGTACTACCAGCAGCGTCAGCGTCAGCAACCAGGGTTGTAAACTGAAGGGCACCAATCGTTGCGGATCGAGCCATGGCATCAACGTGCTGACCATGGCACCGACCAGCCCAATACAACTGACAAACAGGGAGGCGAGCGTTGCGCCGACGAACCGACCCGAGACGAAGATGGGCGGTGGTACCGGTGTCGTGAAGAAGAACTCGAGCGTGTTGCGCTCGTAGTCGCGGGTCTGCGCAGCCACCGCAAAGATGATCGACGCCACCATGCCGAAGATGCCAAGCACGATCTGCGTCTGGAAAATCAGCCAGTTGCTGTTGAGCGCGATTTTCTCGTTGTCGCCCAGATTGATGCCGGTGCGCGTTTGCGTCAGGAAGTTCAACGCGATGAACAGGAATGTGACGACCCACAACAGCGGAGATGAAAAATGCTGGCGCAGTTCGAAGCGCAGCACATCAAGAAAGGCGCGCATCACTTACTCCAGATTGGCAGCAAGACCGTGCTGCTGCAGCGTAGCGAAATAGACGTCTTCCAGGGTGGGGGTTGCCGCACTCATGCCGATGGGTTGCTCGGCTGCCAACACCCGTACTTCCATCGAACCGGTCTTCAGCCGCGCGGATAACACCTTGTGCTGCGTGCGCAAGGTCTGCGCTTCGGGGCGTGAGACGACGCAGGACCACAACTGACCACGCAGTTGCGCAACCAATTGTTCCGGTCCACCGGTGTTGAGAATGCGGCCGCCACCCATGATGGCGAGACGGGGGCACAGCTCTGACACGTCATCGACCAGGTGCGTCGACAGAATCACCACCCTCTCCTCGCCTACTTCGACCAGCAGGTTATGGAAACGGCGGCGTTCGGCCGGATCGAGACCTGCTGTGGGTTCATCAACAATGACGAGCTGCGGATTGCCCAGCAGTGCCTGCGCAATACCGAAGCGTTGCTTCATGCCGCCCGAGTAGGTGTCGACGCTGCGCTTGCGAACGTCCCACAGATTCGTCAGCACCAGCAAGCGCTCCACTTCGCGCTGTTGATCCTTGCCGTGAATGCCTTTGAGGGCAGCGAAGTGTTGCAGCATCCGTTCCGCTGACGTGCGCGGATAGCTGCCGAATTCCTGCGGCAGATAGCCAAGCTGTCGGCGCAATGCCGTGCGTTCGCGCAGTACGTCGATGCCGTCA
>JAZKEH010000005.1:0-3721 GCA_040387155.1 Pseudomonadota bacterium
CCGCGACACGCTGCTGCTCGGCGCTGATCGCATCGGTCACGGCGTCAACCTGATCACCGACGACGACACCATGCGCCTGATGCGGCACGGTCCGTACATGGTGGAGATCAATCTCATCTCCAATCTGCTGCTCGAATACATCAGCGACTATTCACAACATCCGTTTCCGGAATATCTGCGCACCGGCATTCCGGTGGCGCTGTCGACCGATGATCGTGGCATGTGGGACTCCAACATGACGGACGAGTTCTTTGTGGCCGTCAAGGAATTCAATCTCAGTTGGGATGAGCTGGTGCTGCTCAGTCATAACTCACTGGCCTTCTCCTTTGCACCAGAACCGCTCAAGCAAACGATGCTGGATGACTTCAACAAGCGCCTCACGACGTTCGAAAAAACCGCGCAGGCCGAGCGCGCAAATTTCCAGTCAGTGCCGGCCGTGAGTTACAGCTTTGTCTGCAAGCGCTATGCGCTGTGTGAATGGCAGTGAACGCACATGGTATGGCTCTTGCAACTCGCCAGCTTGCCTGAGTACTTAACATCCATTTTTTCGTGAGGCCTGAATCCATGAAACCTGTATTACCTCGCGTTCGACTCCTGACGCTTCTGATCCGCAGCGCCACCGTAGCTGCGTGCGCCGCATTACCGATCGTCGCCGCCAATGCAGCAGAAGAATCTGTAGAACAACTCGATACCTTCGTCACCGAAGAAGCCGTTTCCGACAATCTCGGCATGCTCCCCACCGAACCCGTCGACTCCATCTTCGGTTTCGGCAAGACCCTGCTGGAAACACCGCGTTCGGCTACCACTATCAGCGCCGAAATGATGGAGCGCTATGCAATTACCGATATTGACGATCTGGTCGTCATGTCACCCGGTGCCTTCACGCAGTCCTTCTTCGGTGTGGCCGGTGCGCTCGACGTACGCGGTACGCCGGGTGAAGTGTATTTCCGCGGTGTGCGTCGTCTCGACAACCCTGGCAACTATCCAACGCCCATTGGCGCCTCTGATCGCATCGACATCGTGCGTGGCCCGGCCTCGCCAATTTACGGCCCGGCCAAGATTGGGGGTTACCTGAACTTCGTGCCGAAATCTGCGCGAGCAGAAACCGGCCAGTACCTCAGCGCGCCCACTGGCGAAGTCTCCACGACCGTCGGCAGCTGGGGCAAGAAAATCGTGACTGGCGAAGTGGGCGGGCCCGCCACCGTCTTTGGCAAACGCACTGGCTACTACGTCTATTCCGAATTTGAAGACTCTGACTCGTACTACGACAACACCGCTACTGAGCAAACTGTTATACAAGCCTCCTTCAACATGGAGCTAAGCGAAACCTCGCGCATCGAGTTTGGTGGCATGTATCACGACTACGATGGTAACCAGGTAGCCGGCTGGAACCGCTTGACGCAGGAGCTGATCGACAACGGCACCTACGTGACCGGTACCGCACAGCCCCTCGACTCAAATGGTGACGGTTTCATTTCCCATCTGGAATACGGCATGGGCGCCGGCGGCGCTGGCATGGACAAGTTTACGGTCGGCACTGCCAGCGTGACTGACGCTGACATTCCGGCTGCTTTCGCCTTGCGCAATGTGGGTACCACCAAGTTGGACGGCAGCCAGGTGCTGGTTGGCGCCGACGATAAACTGGCGAACGAGGTCAACACGCTGTACTTCGACTACGTCTATGATCCGGGCAGCTTTACCATTACCAACAAGCTGTTTTATGAGGGCTACGAAAACGTAAACGACAATGCCTACGGCTTTTCGCAGTTCCACGACAGCTCTGTGATTGAAGACCAGCTCGTGCTTGCCTTTGCCAAGGAGATGGATGGCATGAAGGCCTCGTTCCAGCTGTCGCCATCGTACCGCGTCACCGATTTCGAACATGCCGATGACTATTCGAACGAACAGTTCGATCGTCGCGACCTGACGATGCCATCGACCGCACTGGATCGTCGCCTGCTCGCCACCCAGATTGATGACGACTACACCGAGTACTACTACGGTGACTATTCCGACATTGGTCTGGCCGCGATGGCCGATCTTGATTTTGAGAACGGCCTCGGCATAACGCTCGGTGTACGCCAGGACTTCATTGATGTGGAAAGCAACACGCCGGTGGACAAACTGCTGTGTCCTGTCATTGATGGCGGTGGCAACTTCCTCAGCCTCAGCGCCAATTACTTCGGTATAGGTTGCAGTGATGCGATTCCCTTCGCGGAAGATGATACGGAAGGCACCTCCTGGACGGCCTCGCTGTCCTATACGTTCCCCTTCGGCATTACGCCTTACGCCACGGCATCTGAGCAGTACACACTGATTGCCGGCCAGGGCGCTGAAGTCACCGTGGGCAACATTCTCGGCGGTGGCTACTTCGATACCTCTGAGTTGTTTGAGATTGGCGTGAAGGGCAGCTTGCTGAACGACTCGCTGTACTTTGCCTTGTCGACCTTTGAGCAAACCCGTACCGACTACAGCGCGCAATCCATTGTGACAAACCAGAGTGCAGAAACCACTGGCACCGAGTTTGAGGTTCGCTATGTTGTCACCAACAGTCTGACACTGACGGCTGGCTACACCGACATTGAGGTGCTCAACCTCAACACTGAGCAAGCTGGTGCAGTTTTCAGCTTCTTCGGCGCCGACGACCTGGTGAACATCAGCAACCCGGCACTTGTCTATGGTGGTCAGGTAATCGGTATCGCTTTCAACGCACCGCAGGATGGCGCGCTGACCGCCGGTATTCCGGATCAGAGCTACAGCATGAGTGCGTCGTATGACTTCCTGAACGGCTTCATTGCATCGGCGAGCATGTTCCACGCCGATGAAACCCCGTCAGGCCATACGCGTGTCGTCACGTTGCCGTCCTATACCGTGTTCAACGCGGGCGTGAGCTACCACACTGACAACTGGAACCTCTCGCTGACAGCGAAGAACCTGACAGACGAAGAATATTTCCGTTCGAACTTCCCAAGCCTGTTCGGCAGCCAGATTGTATTGCCTGAATTGCCGCGCAACTGGGTGGGTTCATTCGCGTACAAGTTCTAGCAAACAGAAGGGCAGGACAGCTGTGAAACGACATGCAATGAAATTCGCTCCTCTGCTGCTGGCGGCAACGCTGGCGAGCCTTGTCTCATGTGGTCAGCCGGAAGCCCCGGCTGAGCCACCACCAGCACCAATCGCCGAAGCGCCGGCACCAATACCCGTAAAAGTGGTACTGGTGACGATGTTTGAAATCGGTGAAGACACTGGCGACACGGCCGCTGAGTTCCAGCTGTGGAAGGAGCGACGCAATCTGAGTGAAGTCTATGAGTTCGGTGGCTTTCACGATCTGCATTTTGATCCGGCTACCGGCTTGCTTGTCATGGTCACCGGCATTGGCACTGCCAACTCCGCAGCGTCAGTCATGATGCTAGGCATGGATCCACGTTTTGATCTGACGAAGGCGTATTGGCTCGTGGCCGGCATTGCCGGCTTCGATCCAGCCGATGCATCGATTGGATCGGCGGCGTGGGCCAGCTATGCCGTCGATGGCGATCTGTCCCATGAAATTGATCCGCGTGAAATGCCGGCTGATTGGCCTTACGGCTATTTTGCCCGCTATACACAGAAGCCGTTTGATGTGGAAAACAAACCGGCTCCCACGGGCGAAATGTTTGCGCTTGATCCCGGCCTTACCGAGTGGGCATTCCAGCTGACGAAGGACATGGTCTTGCCAGATATC
>JAZKEH010000006.1:0-1558 GCA_040387155.1 Pseudomonadota bacterium
CATGAGCGCGGATTTGGCCGAACAGAATCTGCAGGCTCGCTGTCGCGGGGTGTTGCTGATGGCGATCTCCAACAAGCAGGGCTTGCTCGTGTTGACCACCGGCAACAAGAGTGAGATGGCGGTCGGCTACTCAACGCTATATGGCGACATGGCAGGCGGCTTCGATGTGCTGAAAGATGTGCCGAAGATGCTGGTCTATTCTCTCGCGACTTATCGCAATGGCGTGAGCCCGGTGATACCACCGCGCGTCATCGAACGCGCGCCGTCGGCCGAACTGGCGCCGGGGCAGGTGGACGAAGACAACCTGCCGCCTTATCCCGTACTCGATCGAATCCTTGAATTGTATGTAGACCACGATCAGAGTTTGGCCGACATCTGTCAGCAGGGGTTCGACAAGACGGTAGTGGAGAAAGTCATTCGCATGGTGGATCGCAGCGAGCACAAACGACGGCAGGCACCCATTGGCGTGCGCATCAGTGAACGGGGCTTTGGTCGTGATCGCCGTTATCCCATTACGTCAGGATGGCAGCCGGGCGAGTAGCGACGCGAAGACGCATTCCGCAAGAACCAACGACAAACACGCAACAAACGACCAATAACAAAAGGAGAATAACATGGGAAAGAAAGTGGCGTTGATCGGAGCCAGTGGCAAGATCGGCAGCAAGATTGCGGCAGAGTTGCTGCAGCGCGGCCATCAGGTGACCGGCATCGCGCGCAATCCGGAAAAGATTGCCGCACAGCCAGGCCTGCAAACAGCCAAGGGTGATTTCACTGACCCACAGGCCATGGCGCAAGCATTGAAGGGCCATGACGCCGTCATCAGTGCTGCCAGTTTTATTCCGGATCAGGCAGAACAATTGATTGCTTCTGTTCGGACTTCAGGTGTGAAGCGCTTTCTGATGGTGGGCGGCGCTGCGTCGCTCGAAGTGGAACCCGGCAAGAAAGTAATCGACACCATTCAACTGCCGGATGCATGGAAGGGACCTGTCATGGAAGGCATGCGCACGCTGAAACTGTTGCGCGATGTCAGCGACTTCGACTGGACGTTTTTCTCACCTGCCGTGCAGATTGGTCCCGGTGAGCGCACGGGCCAGTTTCGTCTCGGCAAGGATCAAGTCGTGAAGGATGCCGCTGGTGTCAGCAAGATTTCCTATGACGACTATGCAATCGCGATGGTCGACGAGCTTGAGCAGGGCAATAACGTGAAGGGTCGTTTCACGATTGGTTACTAGAAAAATGGCGCGCCGCCTGTAACAGGGCGGTGCCCAGCAGCAACACGAAAATGATCACTGCGACCGGCACCGGCGTGCCGCTATAAGTCCAAGTCAGGATAGGGCCTGCCAACGCGCCGACGCCGAAACGCAACGTGCCTACCACCGCGGATGCGGAACCGGCGTGTTGTGGAAACTCGATAATGATCAGGGAATCGGTGTTGACCCACGCCACCCCAAGGCAGCCGACCAGCAGAAAGAAGCCAAACACTGTCAGCGCCAGCCCCATGTGCAGCAGCGTGCCGATCAGCATCAGCAGTGCGCATAGCAGTGCCAGCGTCAATGAA
>JAZKEH010000007.1:0-4784 GCA_040387155.1 Pseudomonadota bacterium
GGGACCAGCACGTAGCCATCAAGCACCAGCAGCACGATGTAGGCGATCAGCAGATGGTAGAAATCCGGTGTGAACCCCCACTGAACGAACCCCACCATAAAGACCGGAATTGCCACCACCTTGGCACCGATGTACGGAATGATGATCGAAAACCCGACCAGAACTGACAGCAGCAGCGGATAACGCAGACCCAGCAACGTGAACATCACAAAGCAACTGCCGCCTACCAACAGGATCTCCAGGGCTTTGCCGCGCACATAGTTGGAAAGCTGGTCGTTCATCTCATGCCATATCTGCGCCATGACCGGTTTCTTTTCCGGCAACCAGTTCTC
Source organism: Pseudomonadota bacterium (assembly GCA_040387155.1). GTDB lineage: Bacteria > Pseudomonadota > Gammaproteobacteria > Pseudomonadales > Pseudohongiellaceae > CAILUG01. The sequence goes on from JAZKEH010000007.1 coordinate 333, forward strand.
CAGCCAGTTCAGCAGTTTTGAAGAGTCCTTCAGCATGAAGAAGACCATGATGGGAACCAGGATCGTGTAAATCATCCAGGTCACTATTCGGGTGAAACTCGAGAAGGAATAGCTCAGCATTTCCTGGCCCATGCGCGCTACTTCAGACTGGAAGGCGACAAGCCAACCATCCACTTGGCTGTTACTGAACACATCGGGATAGTCGCGCGGCAGGGTCATCAGCAGATCGCGCAACCGTTCAATCATTTGCGGCAGGCTATTGAGTAACGACGTCACGCTGTTCCACGTGAAAGGCAGGAGCACCAGAATGACCAGCATCAAACTGCCGATGAAAAAGAAATACACCAGATAGACAGCAAGCTTATGTGGCACCTTTGCCCGGTCCAGCGCGTTGACCAGTCCCTGCAGCAGGTAGGAAAGGATCAAGCTCCACAACAATGGGGCGAGAATGCTGCCCATCGTCATCAACACAAGCACTATTACGGTCAGCAAGCCGATCAGAATGATGGCTTCTTCTTCAGAGAAGTAGCGTTTAACAAAACCGTGAAGAACTCTGATCATAAAGCCGGCATTCAGGAAGTGGAGGGCATCATGATTTTTTCAGCAGGTAGACAAAACGGTCATCCAGCTTTTCCGAGCTGAGCAACTGATTGCCGCTTTGTTCGGCAAACACCTGAAAATCACGTTGTGAGGCAGGATCAGTAGCCACGACTTTTACTATAGCGCCAGCAGACAAGCGATTGAGCGCCTGCTTGGTTTTCAGCAGCGGCATCGGACAGGTCAGGCCGGACAGATCGAGTTCGAGGGCAATGGCTTGATTCATCACGGCATTCTAGCAAGCACGCCGGCAAAAACCGAGTTAAACCCCCTACTATTCTGTATGATTCACCTACTTAATTGCTGAACGATTTGGCGTTACCCTCCCCGCCCAAAGGCCCACTACGCACCGTCACTATGGGATATAGAGCGAAAATACTCAGTCTGACTTGTCTGGCTTTAATGCTTGGTCAACAACAGTTGTTGGCCCAGGTCAATTTGCCAGTGCTGGGCGATTCTGTGTCAGGCACCATTTCGACCCAGGAAGAACATGATTTCGGTCGCGAGTTTCTGCGCTCCGTTCGCAAGCAAACACCTGCGCTCAACGATCCACTCATTGCCGACTACATTGCCAGTCTTACCTACAAACTGGCCGCCAACAGTGAGCTGACGGATCACCGGCTTGAATTCATTTTGATCGACAGTGAAGTGCTGAATGCCTTTGCGGCTCCTGGTGGCATCGTGGGCGTCAATGCCGGCTTGTTTCTGAATGCCAACAACGAAGGCCAGTTTGCATCAGTACTGGCGCACGAGCTTGCGCATATTTCCCAGCGCCACTACGCCCGCAATGTTGAGCAAGCCCGCAACAGCACGCTGCCAAACATTGCCGGACTGCTGGCGAGCATCGCAATTGCAGCGGCGGCCGGCGGCGAAGCGGGCCAGGCAGCGCTGATGGTGAATCAGGCGCGCTCGCTCGACAACCAGTTGCGATTCAGCCGCAGCCATGAGTCTGAAGCCGACAGGATCGGCATCCGCACACTCTATAACGCCGGTTTTGATCCGGTTGATATGGCCGGCATGTTTGAAGGGATGCTGCGCAGTCGCAGCTACTCGCTGAAAATTCCCGAGTTCATGTCCACCCACCCACTGGATGAGACCCGCATAGCCGACAGCCGTAACCGCGCGATCACTTTGCCGGCAGTTGAGCACATCCAGAATCCCGAGTTCCTGCTAATGAGGGAACGTGTCCAAGTCCATTACGCGAAGAATCTTGAAGGCGAAATTGAAGAGCGCCGACGCGCACTGCCCCAGCTTAACGGCGCTGAAGCAGATGCTGCCACCTATGGCATTGCCCTCGCCCAAATGAAAACAGGTCAGCACATTGCAGCTGCAGAAAGTCTGGCGGCCTTGCTGCAGAAGGAGCCTTCCCGCATCAGCTACGTCATGCTGAACGCTGAAATTGCGATGGCTGCGGGAGATTACTCGCGCGCCATAAGCACTCTGGAACCGGCCCTGAAGCTCAACCCCGATAACCATCCACTTACGATGACTTACGCCACTGCGTTGACCAAGGAACGTCGCTACAAGGAAGCCGCAGCGGTGCTGGAAAAACATTCAATCAATTATCCGAACGACATGCAGCTGTGGTACGACCTTGCCGAAGTTGAAGGTCTGGCTGGCAACATCAACATGGTGCATCAGGCTCGTGCCGAATATTTCATCACTGTAGGGGACTTTGCCCGCGCCAAGGATCATCTGAACTTCGCGATCAACCAGGAAACTGATCGACTGACGCTGGCGCGCCTTCGCCAGCGGCTTGATTACATCCGGGATATTGAGACCAAGTTCTACCGCTGATTGCGGAAATCGAGCATGCGCTGCAATGGAATCAGCGCCTTTCTGCCCAGCTCGGGGTCAACCAGGATTTCATTACTACGCTGTTCCAGCGTGGCGCGTAATACCGACAGTGTATTCATCCCCATCCATGGACACTGTGCACAGCTGCGACAGGTTGCTCCTTCACCGGAGGTCGGCGCCATGAAAAATTCCTTGCCAGGTGCCTGCTGTTGCAGCTTGTAGAAAATGCCGTGATCGGTCGCAACGATGAATTTCTGTTCTGGCCGTGACTGCGCAGCCTTGATGATCTGTGTGGTTGAGCCCACAACATCCGCCAGATCAAGCACACTCATGGGAGATTCAGGGTGTGCCAGCACCGCTGCATCGGGATGCAGATGTTTCATGTCCAGCAATGCTCTGGCCTTGAACTCCTCGTGCACGATGCACGCGCCGTCCCACAACACGATGTCATCGCTGCCGAGTTTGCGCTGAATGTAGCGACCAAGATGTTTGTCGGGTGCCCATATGACTTTCTTTCCCTGCGAGAGAATATGGTCGACGACATCAACGGCGATAGCTGAGGTGACTACCCAATCCGACAACGCCTTCACAGCCACAGAGGTGTTGGCATAGACGACAACTTCATGATCGGGATGTTCCGCACAGAAGGCAGCGAACTGGTCTGCAGGACAACCAATGTCGAGAGAACACGTCGCTTCGAGCGTGGGCATCAACACGGTCTTTTCGGGATTGAGAATCTTCGCGGTTTCACCCATGAAGCGTACACCGGCCACCACTAACGTACTGGCCGTGGTCTTGGTACCAAAACGGGCCATCTCGAGGGAATCGGCTACAAAGCCACCGGTTTCCTCCGCCAATGATTGCAGACTGGAGTCGGTGTAGTAGTGGGCAACAAGCGCTGCGTTCTGCTCGCGCATGAGCTGTATGATCGCGGCGCGATCTTCGGCATCTTGCGACTCAGATTTTTGTTCGCGGAGCGGGACGCGATCTAGCCAGGCCTTCACAACCTCGCGGTCGGCGACCTGCGCCGGCAATGCCGAAACTTTTTCTTCAGTTGCAGACATGCTCAAACTCCACCTGACTGCGTTGGCTGGCCTATTCTACAGAAGCTTCCTGCAACTGGTTCTTACTGGGAAGTCCGGAAGCGCCTGCGGCGTTCGAAGCAACCATTTCCGAACAGCGCCAATTTATGCCAATGGCGCAAATGCTGGTGCATAAAAAAAGGCTGCCGAAGCAGCCCTTTACCGAATTTGGTGGGTCGTGATGGACTCGAACCATCGACCAATTGGTTAAAAGCCAACTGCTCTACCAACTGAGCTAACGACCCTTTTCGGAAGGCGCACATGGTACTCAACGCGCGAAAAATTTCAAGCTCAATTACTCATCTTCAACTGCTTTTCTCACAGAAGTTTTGTCTTACCCGCGGAGGTGTCCAACTGCGCGCCTGTCATTGCTGTTGATAAGGCGTGGGGTCGGGTATTCCAGCCTCGACAAAGCCCTTTCGACGGAAACGACAACTGTCGCATTTGCCACAGGCTTCACCGCTGGCCGACACCTGATAGCAGGAAACAGTAAGGCGAAAATCCACACCAGCGGCAAGGCCAGCCTTGATAATTCCAGCCTTGTTCAAATGCAGCAATGGGGTTTCTATTTTCAATCCGCGCCCTTCCACTCCTGCCTTCGTGGCCAGATTTGCCATCCGTTGGAAGGCCTCAATGAATTCCGGCCGACAATCCGGATAGCCAGAATAATCCAGCGCATTGACACCAATAAAAATAGCATCAGCTTCCAGCACCTCCGCCCATGCCATCGCGTAGGACAGGAACACCGTATTGCGCGCAGGAACATAGGTGATGGGTATGCCTGCGCTTTCCTGCTCAGGAATTTTCAGCGCGGTATCCGTAAGCGCTGATCCACCCAGACCAGCGAGATCCAGCCTGATAACCTTATGGTCTTCAACCTGCATATGGCCAGCAACATTAGCCGCCGCTGTCAGCTCGACAATATGACGCTGGCCATAGTCAAAACTCAACGCATAGCAGGTATATCCCGCGTTTT
>JAZKEH010000007.1:4794-11777 GCA_040387155.1 Pseudomonadota bacterium
ATCCAACCCACCTGACAACAAGACTATGGCTCTCCGAACATCCTGCATCTTTACCTGCCCGCCGCATCCGCCCAAAGATACTTGTGCAACTGTATCTGCAAACGCACCGGCAACCGATCTTGCAAAATCCAATCCGCCAGCTGGGCAGGCTCAAGCGATTCGTGACTGGGAGAAAAGAGTACTTCGCCAACTTTGTCGTTCAATTTGAATTCGTGCAGCCGCTCCTTGGCCCATTCGTAATCCTCCTTGTCGCAGATAACGAACTTCACTTGGTCATGAGGCAGTAACAGGGAGAGATTTTCATAAAGGTTTCGCGGCATTTCACCTGAGGCTGGAGTTTTCAGATCGAGCACTTTGCTGACGCGTGAATCCACTCCAGTTACATCGATGGCTCCGCTCGTCTCCAACGAGACCTCATAGCCAGCATCACAGAGCGCCGCCAGCAGAGGCCAGCATGCTTTTTGCGCCAATGGTTCGCCCCCAGTCACGCACACATAACGAGGCTGCCAGGAGGCAACGGTGGTCAGTATTTCTTCAATTGCCAATAGCATGCCGCCAGAGAACGCATAGGCAGTATCGCAGTAGGTACAACGCAGAGGGCAACCCGTCAGGCGAACAAACACAGTCGGCTTGCCAACAGTGCGGGCTTCGCCCTGCAAGGAATGGAATATCTCGGTAATTCGCAGCTTTTCAGTCATGAGACCAGTGACCCCAAAGAGGTGTGCGTCTCCGGGCGAAGGCAGAAGTTTGGTTTACGCAACAACAGCCGCTTACAGAGCTCTGAGATACTCTTCGGACAAGCGGATCTCGTTGGCACTTTCAGGATAGCGGACCTTTATTTCGCGCCAGGTCTCGGCAGCCTTGTCAGTCTCACCCATTTTTTTATAGGCATCGCCCAACTTGAGCATGGCACCGGCAGCCTTGGCGTCTTGCGGATATTCGCTGAGGAGTCGTGTGAACACATCGCGTGCCTGCGTGAATCCGGAGACCAGCAAGTAAGCTTCACCCTGCCAATAGAGCGCATTGGTCAGCCAGCGACCTTCCGGATAGGAATCGATATAGCTCTGAAACAGGGCAATGGATTCATCGTACTTGCTTTCCTGCAGTAGCAGATTCAGTGCAGTACGATAGATCTCCTGCTCATCCTGAGGGTTTCCTGTGCTGGTAGCTGCGTTATTCCTGCCTTGGCTCGGAGTTGTGATGGTGGGCTCTGGAAGTGGGGGAACTGTCGCAACAGTGGTTGCGGAATTGGCCGCAGCCGAGCTCTCATTCAGATCGGGGCGCGGCAAAGTCGGCGCAGTCGCACCTACTCCATTTGGTGCAGGGAGTTGACCGGCAGCCAATGGTGCCGCAGGTGCCATTGCACTAAGCCTGCGGTCGATATCCAGATAACGGTCCCGTTGCTCAGTCTGCAGGCGTTTGAGTTGATAGCCCTGCTCCTCCACAACACCGCGCAAGGTTTGAACTTCCTGCTGCAGTGCTTCGAGCTGATTGTAGAGACTGACTACCAGATCGTTGTTACCGCCAGCCTGCGGCTGCGCATTAACAATGGCGGAACTGAAACCCAGAACAACCAAAACTGCCATCGCAGAAAGTTGACGAAGCTGCATAACATCCTCCACAAAAGATTAAGCCGGGCGAACCCGGCTCAATTTTACAACTAATCCCAGCTTTGTTACTGCTACAAAAAATTAAGCCGGGAAAACCCGGCTTAATTTCAAAACTATGTCAAACGTCAGTTGACGATGAAATTACTTCACCATTTCAACGCGACGGTTTGCAGAGTAGGCAGCTTCAGTGGTGCCGGAATCAGACGGACGCTCTTCGCCGTAGCTTACGGTTTCCATCTGGTTGGCTGCAACGCCCTGAACCTGCAGGTAACGCTCTACGGACTGTGCACGACGCTCGCCCAAGGCAAGGTTGTATTCACGGGTGCCTTGCTCGTCTGCATGACCTTCCAGGCGGATACGCATGCTTGGATTGGCTTTCAGCTGGTTTGCATGATGAATCAGGGCATCACGATCTTCCTGGCTCAGGTCGGATTTGTCGAACTCGAAGTAAAATTTGGTTTTAGCCAATGCAGCATCGCGAGCAGCACGCTGTGCAGCGGTGAGACCATCACTGTTACCTGCGCCAGTGGATGCGGCAGCGGGAGCAGCCGTTTCGGTGGTAGCTGTGGCATCGTCCGTAGACTGACAAGCAACCAACGACATGGACAGCAGTGCAGCCATACCTAATTTGATAAAACCATAATTTTGCATAAAGACTCCTATGTTCGCTAAGCCGGGGCAAATAACTATAACTGTGTATATTTTCTTCAATTTCCTAGCATCTTACAAGGGTAAGTTACTAAAAATTTGAACTTTTTTGGTTTCTAGCTGTCTTAGCCGTCCGATCAATCCAGAAATGGTGACCAAGCCGGCTCCCTGACATCTCCATCCATGACAGGAAGCTGGTATTTTACCCTGCCATCGATTGAAACTGCATTCAATATTCCTCTATTACCGCTTTTTGACGCATACATGATCATGCTGGCGTTTGGCGCTACGGTTGGTGATTCATCCAGTGCGGTATCCGTCAGAATGCGCAAGGTTCCTCGTTCAATGTTGTGGATTGCGAGATGGAACTTATCATTCGCATCTTCGCGATGGATCAATACGACGTTGTTGCCATCCGGCAAAATCGATGCCTCTGAGTTCCAGTTACCCTGATAAGTCACTCGATCGCTCCAACCGGTATCCAGAGTGACTTGATAGATCTGCGGACGATTGTTGCCGGCTTGCTCAGATGTGTAGAGCAGTGACTTGCCATCCGGCATCCAGCTCGGCTCCGTATCCGCAGCGAAATGGGTAGTCACCTTTCTCAATTCGCGGGTGCGCAGATCCATCACATAAATATCGGGATTGCCGTCCTTCGAAAGCGTCATTGCCATTTTGGTCCCGTCTGGCGACCACTGCGGGGCACTATTGTTACGCGGAAAATCAGTAATTTTCTCACGTTCGCCGGTGGCAAGATCCTGGATATAGATACGCGGAAGTGTCGACTCAAAACTTACATATGCAATCTTCTTGGCATCAGGCGACCAGGTCGGAGACATGATCGGCTCCTGCGATTGCAGCAACACCTGCGCCCTGCCACCATCGGCATCGGCAAGGTTGAGCTGGTAATTCGTGATCGTTTCAGAAGCACGCTGGGATGTGATGTACAAAATCTTGGTAGCGAAGGCTCCGCGCACGCCTGTTATTTTTTCAAAAACCACGTCGCTGATCTGGTGTGAAATATCGCGCAACTGGGCTTCAGTTCCACTGATTACCTCACCGATCATGCGCTGTTCGCCTCTTACATCAAACAGTTCGTATTGCACTTCTATAAGTGTGCTGTTTGCTGATCGATTGATCTTGCCAATCAACAGGTAATCCGAGCCAAGGAAACGCCAGTCGCGAAACACCACCTGGTTTTCTTCATGGGGCAAGCTGAGCATGTTCTGCTCTGCCAGCGGAGCGAATTCACCGCTATTGCGCAGATCACTGTTAACCACATCGGTAATGTTTTCGGGCAGAACACCAAAACCTTCCCATTCGAACGGCACGATCGCAATGGGAATGGGATTATCCACACCTTGGGTGATCTGGATGGTCAACTGCTGGGCCAAGCCAAATTGGCTTAGCAACCCGCACAACAACAGACCAATAAAACGCAACTTGTTCATCGCAATAAATCCTCAGGTTGGAACGAGAGACTGAACTGGCGGAAATTCCGTTCAAAAACGGCAATCGGTAATTCTTTCAATTCGGGGAAGTTTTCTGCGCGCTCTACTGCCTGCAGCACTGAGCGATCAAACAGCGGATCGCCGCTGCTCTCAATAATATTCTTGGAAATTATCTCGCCCGTCGGAGTGACCCTCAGCTCCACTACTGCCCTAACGCCATTACGCGCATTGGGCGGTAACTGCCAATTCTGCGCAATCAAATCCTTGATGATTGCAGCGTACTGAGCAACGAGTTGCTCTTCTTCGGTGAGCGCCTGCTGGATGGCGGCTTGCTGCTCTGCAAGTTTTGCATCCCGCTGCGCCTGTTCCTGTGCTGCCTTCTGCTGGCGCTCGGTTTCCTGCTTCTGCTGTTGTTCTTTCGCCAAGCGTTCCTTATCTGCCTGCTGCTTGCGATTTTGCTCTTGCTCTTGCTGTTTCTTCTGCTGGGCTACGCGCTCCTTTTCAGCGGTTTCCTTGCGTACCACTTCCTGCTTCTCGCGCTCCTGTTGCTGGACGCGTTCCCGCTGGAGCTCTCGATCACGCGCTTGTCGCTGTTGTTCCTGCTTGCGCTGCAGCTCCAGCGTTTCAACGCGTCGCGTACGCTGCGGGTTTTCACTGACTGTCGACGCAACAATAGTAGGCTGCTTTATCTCGATCATCTCTTTTGGATCGATGTCGCGATCAAAGATAAACCACAGCAACAGGCCATGCAGGAATAGTGCTGCCAGTACTGACGGAGGATAACCTTCGTGTTTAAGTAACCAGTGCATCATAGGCAAATGGATGGATCACCAATTTTCATCAGTCGTCAGATCCCGAAGGTCCCGGCGGTTGGGTAATAAAACGAACCTGTTCCACGCCAGCTTTGTTGAGTGTGCCAACCAGATTCATCACAACCCCATGGCTGATTGACTCATCAGATTCTACAAAGACCGGCACCTTTGGATTGGCACTCATGATCTTGCCAACATCGCCGCCAATCTGCTCCAGCGGAACCGGAGGCTTATCTTCACTGACCTCACCCAGGCTGATGAAGTACTCGCCTGCTGCATTAATCGATACAACCAGCGTCGGCTCGTCATTGTCTTCCACCACTTCGGCATCGACCTTCGGCAAATCCACCTTGATGCCCTGCGTAATCAGCGGCGTCGTCACCATGAAAACGACGAGCAGCACCAGCATGACGTCGATCATCGGCACCACGTTGATTTCCGCCATTGGTTTACGGCGTTGTCGGCTCTTGACGTCCATCAGCTTTTTTCCGGTGCTCGTTTGCTATGCGCCTGGCGATGCAGAATGCTAGTGAACTCATCAAGGAAGGTGTAGTAGCTGTGGATCACCGAATCTGCTTTGCTGGCGTAGCGGTTGTAGGCGAGTACCGCCGGAATTGCAGCGAACAAACCCATGGCCGTGGCGATCAACGCTTCCGCAATCGGGCCAGCCACAAGCTGTATGCTGGCCTGACTCTGGCTCGCCAGTCCGATGAAGGCACTCATGATGCCCCAAACCGTACCCAGCAGGCCGATGTAGGGAGATACCGACGCCACCGTAGCCAACAGGGAAAGATGCTTCTCCAATACCTTTTCTTCACGGGACAAGGCTACTTTCATTGCACGCTGCGCACCTTCCATTACCGCATCTGATTCGATACCCGGCTGTTGGCGCAATCGGGTGAACTCCTTGAAACCGGAGCGGAAAAGATTCTCCATGCCAATGACGGCCAGATTTCCCTTCTGTTTGCCGGACCCTTCGCGGAACAACTGACTCAGATCCATACCGGACCAGAAGCGCTTCTCAAAGCTGGCCACCTCGTTTTCTGCGTCGTTGAGCATCAGCCATTTCTGTACGATGACCACCCACGACGCTACGGACAATCCCAACAACGCTACCAGCACCACCTGCCCAACCAGCGTGGCATTGATGATGAGACTCCAGACACTCATTGATTCGTTCATTCGTTCCTCATATTACTTACTCAAACAAATCCGTCGCTGTACCACCGCCGGCTACTGCTGACCCTGAATTTCGCGGCATGGGCAGCCCGAAATGGCGGTAGGCAAATTGCGTCGCTATTCTGCCTCTGGGGGTACGTTGAATAAAGCCCTGCTGGATTAAATACGGCTCCAGAACATCTTCGATAGTGCCGCGTTCTTCGCTCAAAGCAGCCGCAAGGCTGTCCGCGCCAACTGGCCCCCCGTCAAAGCGTTCAATGATCGTCATCAGCAGTCGTCTGTCGAGATGATCGAAGCCGTGCTTGTCGACGCTCAGCATGTCCAAAGCCTGCATGGCCATGTCCAACGAAATCTTGCCATTACCCTTCACTTCCGAAAAATCCCGCACCCTGCGCAGCAGACGATTGGCGATACGCGGAGTACCCCGCGCGCGCCTTGCAATTTCTTCCGCGCCCGCCGCATCGCAAGAGGTCTGCAAAATCGCAGCTGCCCGCACAACAATGCGCGTCAGTTGTTCGACCGTGTAAAACTCCAAACGTTGCACAATACCGAAACGATCGCGTAACGGTGATGTCAGCAGGCCGGCACGAGTAGTGGCACCCACCAGGGTGAATGGCGGCAGATCGAGTTTCAGCGAGCGGGCCGAGGGCCCTTCGCCGATCATGATGTCCAGTTGGTAATCCTCCATCGCTGGATAGAGGATTTCTTCAATCGCCGGGTTCAGCCGGTGGATTTCGTCTATAAACAGTACATCGCCTGACTCAAGGTTGGTCAGCATCGCCGCGAGGTCACCGGCTTTTTCGAGTACCGGTCCCGACGTGGCTTTGAGCTTTACGCCCATTTCATTGGCGATGATGTTCGACAAGGTAGTTTTGCCCAGGCCGGGAGGTCCGAAAATAAGCGTGTGATCCAGTGCTTCGCCGCGCTTGCGGGCGGCACTGATGAAAATCTCCATCTGGGCTTTGACCGCATCCTGGCCGATATAGTCGACCAGCCGCGCAGGACGGATGGCGCGATCCTGTTGCTCTTCGGGACCGGTTGGAACCGCGGTAATCAATCTGTCTTCGTCACGCATGCGAGTATGTTCCTCAGGCCTGCGCCGACCGACCCAGGTTCTGCAATGACAACCGGATCAATGTAGTGGTATCAACAACCTTGCTTTCGCTTTCAAGCGTCGCAGCAGCTCCTGCCACCGCGCGGGCAGCTTCGTGCGGTTTGTAACCCAGCGAGATCAAGGCCGACTCAGCCTCCTGCCAGCTGTCCACAGCCTTCGTCTTCATCGC
>JAZKEH010000008.1:0-459 GCA_040387155.1 Pseudomonadota bacterium
ACAGAAAACGGGCGACATCCGCTACGCTCTGTTCGTCGATCAGATCCGGAAACAGTTTAGGCATCGGCGCCTTCGGGTTCCTGATGATGTCCATTGCAGCGTTGATATCCATGCGCGCTGCCAATGTGCCCAGCTTGTGATCGGCGATGAAATTGCCATCGGTACCGTGGCAGGAAGCGCATACCTGACTGTAGAGACGGCGACCATTGGCAATGCCACTGGCTGTGGCCGTGGTTGCATCAAGGCTCTGTGCGGGTTGGTCCGGGTTCAACGTCATGATAACGACGCTCGGCAAACCCACATCGCCAAACGCATTGCGTGAAATGTTGCCAGAGGCAACAGCGACATATTGCTTGCTGTCCAGTTCATAAGTCACCACACCACCCGCCATCGCACCACCAATATCCTGCTTGAGCAGCACATCACCATTCTTGCTGTCGAACACGAGGAAGTTCCCGC
>JAZKEH010000008.1:469-3096 GCA_040387155.1 Pseudomonadota bacterium
AGCGAATGTCACACCACCAGCGGTCGGCGTGATGCCAGCCACAACAGGCTTGTCTGCGTGGTACTGCCAGCGCACTTCACCGGTAAGACTGTCGAGTGCCGTGATCCAGCCAGTCGCTTCGCCATCGGGTGCAATCAGACCGCCAAAATTTGCCTCTCCTGCTTTGTATACGGTGCCGTCGCCAAGCGTGACAATGAAACAGATATCAACCGCGCCAGTAATCAAGGTGCCGTTCAGACGATCCAGCGCCGGGCCATTCCATTCGACGCCACCTGCATAGCCCGGACACATTCTGGAACCTTCTTTCGATGGCACCTTGTAAATGTCTTCAACCGTCGTCACTGCCGTGCGGAACACTTGTTTCTGCGTATCACGATCCACCACTGTGACATAACCATCCTTGCCACCGATCGCCATCAGGTCGCGGGCACCGTCTGCGCGATACAGAACAGGGGCAGCAACCAGATCGAGATCTTTCCAGTCGGCCGGTGACACCTGATGCCACCACTTGAGCTCGCCGCTAAAAGCATCGAGGACGACAATGGAGTTGGTGAACAGGTTTTCACCAGGACGATAGCCAATGTCGATATCCGGCCACGGATTGCCGACGGGCACAAACAATTCACCTGTCGTCACATCCAGCGCCATCGCTCCCCACACGCCACCACCGCCTGTCTTGGCAGTACCGGGCCGAGTCCATGTCTCAGCACCAACGGCGTCGCCCATGGGTATCGTATGAAAGCGCCACAACTCATGGCCGGTGATGGCGTCATACGCCATGACACGGCCGCGCACGCCCAGCTCGCTGCCGGCAATGCCCATGTACACCACGTTCTGCCAGACCAGCGGTGCAGCCGAGGTCGATTCACCGAGTGCAGGATTGGCAATCAGGTTCTTCCACAACAGTTCACCGGTCTTTGCATCGAGTGCAATCAGGCGACCATCGCAGGTGCCGCGAAACACGCGGCCATTCAGTAACGCAACCCCGCGGCTCGAACCGCCGCAGAGTTCACTTTCAGGCTGGTAATCGTATTGCCAGATAACAGCGCAAGACCTCGCATCGACGGCGACTGTCTCGCGGGCTGTTGCAGTGTAGATAACGCCATCATCAACGATCAGGCCGCCGTGGAACGACGTCGGTCCATCGATCTGTACGCGGCAGACTTCACTGAGCTCATCGGCGTTGGTGGTATCTATCTGCTTCAGCGTGGAGAAGCGCTGGCTGTCGAGCCCGTTGTTGTAGGTCAGCCACTCGGAACCGAACGAGGCATCCTGGGCAAAGGTCTGGAGGGAAATAACGGAAACTGCGATCAGTGCCAGTGTTGCTCTTGTTATTGTCATGGCGATGCTTCCTGGTTCAAGTGACAGGATTATAAACAAAGCCGTGGGTTTGTAACTGGCACGGGTAACACCCGTCCCGAACAGCTCAAGCAATCAGCATTGCATCGCCATAGCTGAAAAAACGGTACTTTTCCGTTATTGCTGCCTGATACGCATTGAGAATGGATTCCCGTGAACTGAACGCGCTCACCAGCATCAGCAAGGTCGACTCAGGCAGATGAAAGTTGGTGATCAACGCATCGACGCTGCGAAATGTGTAACCGGGATAGATGAAAATTCGGGTATCGCCACTGAAGGGCCGTAACTCTCCGCTTTGGCTGGCGGTTTCCAGACAGCGCACCGTTGTGGTTCCTACCGCCACTACCCTGCCGCCACTGGCACGACACGCACGTACTTGTTCGCATACCTGCTCACTCACCTCCAGATATTCGGCGTGCATACGATGGTCGGCCAGATTGGGCACGCGCACTGGCTGAAAGGTGCCAGCACCCACATGCAGCGTTACCGTTGCGATTTGCACTCCACGTGCCTGCACGGCCGCTAACAACGCTGTATCGAAATGCAATCCTGCCGTCGGTGCTGCAACAGCCCCCGCCTTTTCTGCAAACACAGTTTGGTAACGCTCGCGATCCGTCGGTTCATCGCTGCGTTTGATATAGGGAGGCAACGGCATATGGCCGACGCGCTCCAGCAGCGCCATCAGATTCAGCGCTGACGGAAATTGCAGCACGAGAAATTCCCCTTCCCTGCCCTCAACCGCCACGCTGACCGGGCTGCCATCGCTGTCCGGCACCAGGAACGTGCTGCCTGCTGGCAGCGACTTGCCACCGCGCACCTGCGCCAGTACCTGATTGCCCGTCATGACCCGTTCCAGCAACACTTCCAGCTTGCCACCGCTGACCTTGGTACCGAACAGACGAGCCGGAATGACACGGGTATTGTTGAACACCAGCAAGTCATTGGGCTGCAACAGGTTCGGCAACTCTATAAAGCGGCGATGCAGCACACTGCCGTCGCGACGATCCATGCACAGCAAGCGGCTGGCGCTGCGCTGGGCCGGCGGGTAATGGGCGATCAGTTCGGGGGGGAGGTCAAAGTGAAAATCGGAGAGCTGCATGCCGGCATTGTAACGTGCAAATTAACGGTAGGCAGCGGCCGGTAGCATGGTTATAATTCGCGCCGCTTTACCCAGCCCTCAAATGCCGGAGTGGTGAAATGGTAGACACGGTGGACTCAAAATCCTCTGCCTTTAAAAGCGTGACGGTTCAAGTCCGTCCTCCGGTACC
>JAZKEH010000009.1:0-1849 GCA_040387155.1 Pseudomonadota bacterium
TGATGCGGTTGGCCAAATCTTCGTACAGTTTTCCGGTGCTGCCAGCCATGCGATTGATCTTCAAACTGGGCCTGTCTCGCCATCTTAAGGAGATTCCAGCAAAAGCGGCAATAAACCTTTCACCGCGGCGGAAGTAATAATGAGGAGCAGGTGCAGGTTTATTCTGTGAACTGGCTATTACCGGTCCGGCCGCTTCACAGGCATACTCATGTGGCATACAAGCCCGAGGGTATATGCCTCCCACCAACACCAACTTCGTTCGCCGGTATGGCGTTGCAGTCGTAGCGGTCATCGTGGCCGTCGCGGTACGGCTGGTGCTCGACCAATTTCTGGAGAACTGGTTCCCGCTGGCGACCACTGTCATGGCGGTGGCGTTCGTCGCCGCCTCCGTTGGCACTGCACCGGCCTGGGTGACGCTGGTGCTGGGGGCGCTGGCCGTCGATTTCCTGATCATGGAGCCGCGTTTCTCGCTGCGCATTGCCGAGGAGCAGGATGTGCTGCGGCTGCTGTTGTATGCGGCCGGTGGCGGTGTGCTCATCGGGCTGTTTGAACAACTGCGCACAGAGCGTCAGCGCGCTGAAAGCAATATCGTGCAAAGTGAAGAGCGCTTCCGCCAACTGGCCGATGCGATGCCGCAGATCGTCTGGACGGCGCTGCCGGCGGGCGAGATCGATTATTTGAACCGGCAGTGGTTTGAGTACACCGGCCTGCCGCAGTCGATTGGCAACAAGGGCTGGGCGAAGATTCTGCATCCGGCCGACGCGCCGCTGACACGTCCGCGCTGGGCCGAGTCGCTCCGAAGCGGCACGCCATTCCAGTTGGAAGTGCGGTTGCTGCAGCACAAGACGCAGGATTACCGCTGGCACCTGATGCGAACGGTGGCGATCCGGGATTCGGAAGGAAACATCACGCATTGGTTTGGCACTGCCACCGACATTGATGAACAGAAGCGGGCCGAGGAAGCCTCGCGCTATCTCGCCGAGGCCAGCGCCGCCCTGGCAGCGGTAGTTGATTATGAAAGCACGCTGCAGAAAGTCGCCAATCTTGCTGTGCCGTACTTTGCCGACTGGTGTGCGGTGGACATGCTGAATGACGACGGTACCTTGCGTCGTCTTGTCGTCGCGCACCACGATCCTGCGAAGATTGACTACGTGCATCAGTTGCAGCGGGAATACCCGTCAGATCCACAGGCGCCGATGGGCGCCTACGCCGTGCTGCGCTCCGGCAAGCCGCAGATGCTCAGCGACATCAGTGATGAACTCATCGTCAGGTCGGCGAAGGATGCGCGTCATGTCGAGTTGATACGTGCGCTGGGATTGAAATCTTTCCTGTGCGTGCCTCTGGTTGTTTCCGGCAAGGTGGTGGGCGTGTTTATCTTTGCAACGGCGGACTCCGGCCGTCGCTACAACGACGCCGACATGGCACTGGCAATGAACCTCGCGAGCCGGGCAGCAGTGGCGCTGGAAAACGGCGAGTTGTTGCAGGCGCTGCGCGAGAGCGATCGTCGCAAGGATGAATTCCTGGCAACGCTGGCGCACGAGCTGCGCAATCCGCTGGCACCGATCAGCAACGCGTTGGAAATCCTCAAGATGCCGCAGGCCGACGCCCTTACCCGTGAGCGTTCGCGCGACATGATGGAACGGCAGGTGAACCTGCTGGTGCGGTTGGTGGATGACCTGCTCGATGTGTCGCGGGTAATGGCGGGCAAGATTGAACTGCGGCTGGAGTGTGTGGCGTTGGCGTCGATCGTCGCGCGCGCGGTGGAGATGGTGCAGACGCTGGTGGACGGTCACGCCCATGTGCTGGATGTGCAACTGCCAGACGAAACGTTGGCCGTCGATGCAGATCC
>JAZKEH010000010.1:0-19622 GCA_040387155.1 Pseudomonadota bacterium
CCTGCATGGTGGGGGCTCTGCTACAGGTCCACCAGCGCCTCGAAGCCTCCGAAGATCATGCGCTTGCCATCGAACAACATTGCGTCACCTCCCATCAGCTTGTGCAATTCATCCATGGCGTTGCGCATGCCGTCGTCGCGAACCTGGCGTGAGGGCCAGGTTATCCAGGAAAACACAATCTTTTCCCCTTCGGCGCGTTTGATCGCCATCGGGAATGAGGTGAGCTTGCCCTCGGGCACGTCGTCTTCCCAGCTTTCGACCACGCGTGTTGCCCCATGCTTCTTGAATACCGCAGCGGCCTTGGTCGCCATGTCGCGGTACTTTTCCTTGTTGGTTGCAAGAACCGGAATCAAATAGCCATCAACGTACATAAAACCTCCAGTGGTTGGTATTGGATAGAGTACGGAATACCCGCCTCATCTGGTAGACGAACGAGCCTGCACGAATTCGACAAGCTCCCTCTAAAGACCTTGAAACATTTGCAGGGTTCCCTGCGCCACCAGTGCACCGCACAACTTCTCATCGCAGCAGGCCAGTTGCGCCGGGCAAACATCCGGCTATCATGGGTCCACCTTACAGCCTCCCAACCAGAAGGAGCGCGCATGAGAACGACCCACGCAAGTTACGTTCGAAAGGGGATATGCATACTGGCCCTGGCGGCTTTCCCGCTATTGGCTAACGCCCAGCAAGGCGCCTTCGGTGGCGGCTCGGGCGCTCCACTCGTTGTCACGCCCCCGCCTCGCCAATTTGAAACTTCTGATGCGCATTACGCCTTCCTGCTCGAGCAGGCCAAGGGCGGCACGCAGCACACGATTGAGTCGGTGCCACACTGGGACGGGCTGTGGGAAACCGCCGGCAACACGCACATGAATCTGTTTGTTGAAGGCGGAAACTTTACCGGCAGCGTACTGCCCGGTGTGCTGACACCCGCTTACGAGACAGCTTACAAGGAGCGTTTCAGACAGCAGAAGGAAGAAGGCCAGGTTCGCTACGATCGCCTGACGCATTGTGAACCCGCCGGCATGCCGCGCTGGTTGCTGGAGCCCTACTCGCACGAATTCATCAATACGCCGCAGCAGTCCTATCTCATCAACGATTTCGCCAATGCCATTCGCCGCGTGTACATCGGTCAGCAGCACCAGAACCTGTACGGCACGCATTCATGGATGGGTGACACAATCGGCTTCTGGGATGGCAACAAACTGGTGATGCACACGAAATACCTGCTGCCTGCCGACTTCACGCGCTGGTCGCCAATGACCAGCAATCAGTTTGAAGCTGTGGAAACGTGGGAGCTGAAACAGTATCCGAACAACGTCGAGCGTCTCGAAGTGCAAGCCACGTTCTACGACAGCTTCGCCTTCGTCAAACCGGTGAACGCCGTATACGCCTTCCGCCATGCGGTGGCATTGACAGAAGCGGGTCACCGTCCACAACACTGGGAGTGCGAGCAAAGCAGCAACTCCTATCTCGACGAGAACGGCATGACGAATTTCCGTCTGCCCGGCGAAGAAGGCTACAAGGATCCGCGCGGCGCCACGCTGTTTCCGGAACTGCCAGGCCAGACGCGCGATCCGATCTACAACACCACGCTGTCAACCGAAGCCGAATAACCAACAAGAAGAGGGTGCTCTGATGAAGACGTTGTACACAGGATTACTGACCGCACTCACCACCAGTTTGCTGCTTGTCTCTGCGGCAGATGCGCATCACTCTTTCAGCATGTTCAATCGTGAGACGCAGATCGTCGTCACCGGCAAAGTGCAGCGTTGGGACTTCAACAATCCGCACTCCTGGCTGCACATGAATGTGACGAATGCTGACGGCACTGAAACATTGTGGAGCTTTGAAGGGGCTGCACCGCCACAGCTGGTTGGCCGCGGCATTACCGGTGCGTCGTTCGAACCCGGTGATGAACTGACCTTGATGTTCTGTCCGCTGGCCGATGGCCGTAACGGCGGCGCGCTCGGCTGGGTCAAAGTCTCGGCCGAGAAATTCCTGGTGCCCAGCGATGGCGGTTGCCGCACTGATGACGCCACTGTCACCCGCTGGAAAGGCTGGCTTGAACAGGGCTTCAAGACCAACAAGGAAGCGGAAGGCAAGTCCGGCGCCTGACTGCAAGCCGATCAACCACCCAATAAAAAAGGCAGGTGCTCGCGCAACCTGCCTTTTTTATTGTGACTCTCTCGATTGCTTACGCTGTCTTGCGTGCCAATGTGATGCGCGCACTCTGGCTCGGCTCGATGAACTCGACGCGACGTGTGTCCAAATCGTACAGGCCGCCAATGATCTTGATGCTGCCTTCCGCTACCAGCGTCCTGATGATCTCGCTGGAATCTTCGATCTGCTTCATCGTCTCCAGCACATGCAACTGGGTAACGTTGTAGACGAAGTCTTCGTTCTTCGAATGACGATGCTGCACAGTAATGGTTTCGCGCTTGATGGCGGGCTCCACTTTACGCAGCAGTCCTGTGAGGTTGCCGAGCTCAACATGATCACAAGCGGCTTTGACTGCGCCGCAACCGGTGTGACCCAGCACAACAATCAACTTGGAACCTGCCACCTTGGTGGCAAATTCCATGCTGCCGATAATGTCCTCGTTGGCGACGTTGCCAGCGATGCGGATACTGAACAGGTCGCCGAGACCGACGTCGAAGATCAACTCGGCCGAGGTACGACTATCAATACAGCTCAACACGGCCGCCATCGGATACTGCGACTTCGCCGTGTTGCTGGCCTGCTGGATCAAGTCACGCGCCAGCGGATTGCCGTTGGCGAAACGATCGTTGCCGTCACGCAGGTGTTTCAACACTTCATCCGGGGTCAGTTTTTCCTGTGAGTCTTTCGTCAGCACATTGACCCACTCTACCTTGTCATCCAGCGTGTAGCGGTCCTTGAAGCCGAGCAGCGTCAGCCGGATATTCTTGGTCTTGGCGCCGACCGCGTTGAACTCGCGAATGATTTCCAGCACGTCATGATCGATGTATTGCGTGTCGGTGGCATCGAGCACCACGTTGCTGCCGTCAGGCAGTGCAGCAAGCCGGCTTAGCAAGGCACCGCGATTGAGGAAGGAGGCTTCCTGCGACAGCTTCAGACGGATGACTTCGCCCTGCGGATACATCTCGTGGCGCTCGTGGAACGAGTTGGCGTGGTTGGCCTTCAGCAGGTAGAACACCGAGCAGACAAGGCCCAGCAGGGTTCCGATCAATAGATCCGTGAAGACAATGGCGACGACAGTGGTAATAAACGGGATGAACTGGTGCATGCCCTTGGCGTAGAAATCGCGGAACATCTGCACACTGGCGAGCTTGTAACCAGTCACGATCAGGATGGCGGCCAGCGAGGCCAGTGGAATGCGATTCAGCAATGCCGGTGCGGCCACAACGAAGGCCAGCAACAGCAGGCCATGCAGGATGGCCGACAACTTGGTTTGCGCGCCCGCATTGATGTTGGCCGAACTGCGCACAATGACCGATGTCAGCGGCAAGCCGCCCAACAGACCTGAGACGATGTTGCCAGTACCCTGGGCCAGCAGTTCGCGGTTCGGCGGTGCATGGCGTTTCAGTGGGTCCAGCTTGTCGACTGCCTCAAGATTGACGAGGGTTTCAATGGTCGCAACGATCGCAATGGTCACCGCCGCCATATAGACCCCTTCATCGTAGAAGCCATACCAGTTCGGGAAGGTCAGGTTCTGCAGAAATCCCTGGAAGCCCCCTTCTGCACTGAGCGGAATGTTGACGAGGTGATTGGCGGTGAGCTGCAGGTCGCTGCTGTTCACAAACAGGAATTCGTTCAGCACGATACCGACGATGACCACCGCCAGCGCGGATGGAATTGGCAAACGACGCAGCCAGCTCTTGTCCCAGAAGATCAACAGACCCAGCGATGCCAGTGAGATGATGATGGCGGCCGCCGAGAAATTGCTGAGCATCATCAGCAGCTCTGAAAAGGTATTGAAGCCATCCGCCTGCACGAAGGAGAAATCGCCTTCGCTGTCGACGTCGTAGCCAACAGCATGTGGCAGTTGCTTCAGAATCAGGATGATACCGATGGCGGCCAACAGGCCTTTGACGACGTTGGTTGGCACATAGTCGGAAATGAAACCAGCGCGCAGCGCGCCCAGTACGACCTGGATGACACCGGCCAGGATCACAGCCAGCAGGAAAGTATCAAAGCTGCCAAGTTGCGTAATTTCAGCCAGTACAACCGCCGACAGACCAGCGGCAGGGCCACTGACACTGGTGTGGGAGCCGCTGAGCATGCCAACGACAAGCCCGCCGACAATGCCGGCAATGAGGCCGGAAAACAATGGCGCTCCCGAGGCCAGCGCAATGCCCAGGCACAACGGCAACGCTATAAGAAAGACCACGATAGCGGCCGGGAAATCCTTTCGGAACGTTTGTAACAAATGCATGGCAGCATTACCTCCGCGTATTGAATGCTTACGTGACTTCGAGTGACTACTGCCTGGCATGGGTATCCACGCGCAGGCGCCGGGCGCTGCCCAGGTCAGTGGAAACGATAGGGGCTTATTGGGCAAATAAAAAGGGCAGGGTTCCCGAAAACGCCGCCCTCTTTATGAAAAAATTAAGGAATGTGGAGTAATAAAGCCGTAAAACTTGTCACAAGTTTCAGGGAATCGACATCAAGGCTGGGCTAATCGATTTTTGAGAAGTTCGACACTGGCGCCTGATCCACAGATGAGACATTGCTCCATTGCAGCGAGAGGGGGATCCCCAGACTCTGCCCCACTTCCAGGCCATTGAATGACTCAGTGCTGTTACGCGGATGCATCCTGCTCAGATACACGTACTCCGCAGCCGGCGCAGCGATGTGGGGAACACTGTCAGTCAACCCATTCAGATTTCTGCCATGACGATTGGCCAACAGGGCCACATAGGTCGGCTCGAAGTAGTACACAACATCCTCAGCAGTAGTCGAAGCCTCAATGAAATTCATGTCGCGGAACATGGCGGTTTGCACAGCTGCATTGATTTCCGCTTTCGGCAGATCGGGGATCGTGTAGAACTCCTTGATGTGGTGATAACCATGGGCGATACCCGCGTTATGGCGGCTGTACAGGAAAGTCAGTGCAGGCAGCACGGCGGTCGCTGTCAACAACAGCACAAAAGCCAGTGCTTTCTGCGGCTGAAACTTTGTGTATTTTGTAATGACAAGCTGGAGAAAATAAAACGCGTGCACCAGCAGCACGGCTTGTACGGGATAGATAAAACGCAGCGCCTGCCCTGGATGCGGCCATGCCAGCAGAATGACGAGATAGAGCAGTATGTAGAGCGCATCCAGTTTCAACTGAGCGGCTCTGACAAAGAGGCCACCACAGGCGACAAGTCCCAGTGCGCCGGCAATCAGCCATGACAGGATCAGATCATCGGTCCAGTACAGCAGCCAGGCAGTGAGCCACGAATCTGCCAGCGTGCTGAATTGGCCACCCAGCTCGAGCGCGGAAAATTGCTGCACATACTGATCCGGCACACTCGACGTGTTCAGCAATTGCAGCAGCAACATCGACGCCAGCACCATGGCGGAGGGGATCAGCCAGGTTTTTATATCAAGCGCTGCCTTTTTCCAGAACGGACAGGCCGCGATCAAGTAAGCCGCCCACATGGCAGCGCCGATGGTGCGAGTCATGATGAGACACGTCAGCAACACGCCCAGCAATACTGCCACTCCGTATCGCTGACGTTGCAAGTGTGGAAACAGCAACAGCACCAACATGCTCAGCAGGAGATAGAGATTCTCACTGAGAATATCGAGCATGTTCACCCACGTGGACGGACTGATCGCAAACAGCACCGTGATGGCAAGCGCTTGCCACCGATTGGTCACCAATTGTTTCGCAAAGAGATAGATCAACGGCAATGCTGCAATCAGAAAGAACAGCGTCAGCAAGTGCGAAGCGACCATACTGTAGGCTGTGCCGCAAAGCGCGAGAATCAGTGGGAAGAAAGGCGGATAGTCCTGCAGAGGCCAAAGAAGCCGAACAGGCTCAGAGGCGTCGTGCCACGGCGACAGATACCTGGCCATCAACATGTAGTTGCCGCTGTCGCTGGCGAAGGATGCCAGCCCATCGTGCCACACGAAATGGATGGCGACGAACGAGAACAACAAAAGGCATGCGACTGCTGTGAATAACAAGCCCAGGGACTTGAGTCTGGTGAAAGTGTCGTTGCGGGCGTTGGTTGTCATGGAAACTCCGGTTGTACGCGGAGTCTGACTGCAGCACTACCGCAGAAACCGCTTCGCCAGTTCCTGGTCACATTCAACGCTGGCGAGTTGCAAGTCTGGCCGATAGTTCAGCTCGGCACCACCCGTCACTTCACCGGCCAGAAACTCCGCATCCTGCAATACATAGCTGTATCGCATGCTCTTGCCGTCCTCACCCAGTGTGAAGCGTTCCGTGAGATGACGCTGGCCACCAGACGGAATGCCACCGGTTTCCTGGTCAGTGAAGTTGGTCGTATCCACCACGAGCTCCGCGCCTTCCCAGTGACCGATTGAGTGACCCTGCGGAAACCGTTCGTCCAGCGCGGGATGCATACGACCATCCGTGTAGACAATCCGCTGCGCACCCAACCATTCACTCTTGATATCCACGTGATCGGAGGAACGTTCGAGCACCATGACGACGGGATACATTGTCAGCATCGGTGCGCTCACCGGCAGGCACTTGACCTGCCCCGAATCTGCCAACGTGAATTTGCTGCGGATAGCGCTCGCTTTTTCGTTCAGCGGCCAGCTACCGAGCGAGCGCGTGAATTGACCAAACGACGCAGCCGTTGCAACCCAGGTGCCGACGATATCCGTGGTCGTCTGATTGGTGAGTTGAGCCTTCAGGCGTGCGCTTACCAAGGGCACCGTGCTGCCGTCGGCCTTGACGATCTCGTAGCCGTAAGCAGATTCCTTCGGCGAGCGTCGGCTTGGACTCACTACGGCAGTCACCTGTTCACCAATGGTCAGCGATGCCGATGAGAAGCCTCCTGTTCGCAGCACTGACGGTGAGGCGCCTTCAATCTCAAGCGTGATTGCTTCGCCATCGGGCGTATGCGTTGCAACCTTGGCCAGGATGTGCGGATTACGCCACAGGAAATCGACGACGGTGCCTTGGTACTGCACTGTTGTGCCGAGATCGTATTCAGAGTTCCCGTGGTGGGCAAAAACGGCAGTGCTGCAGAAAGCCAGCAGCGATAAAGCAGTCGCGCGGTTCATACGATAATTGTCTCAGCGAGGCAGGCTTGGTTGACCGGCGGGCATGTGCTCGTCAACGGCGATTGCATAGAAACCACTGACGGCATAAGTGCTCATGACGGCGACAAGATCCGTTGCACCGCGAGCGCCATACAGCTCTTTCGCCTTGGCGAAGGTTGCTGAACTCATACGGCGATCCCGCAGCAGTTCGCGACCGAACCGGATGACTGCGGTATCGGCCTCGCTCAGACCTAGAAGCTCGCCGTTGTCGCGAACAACATCAACCACCTTTTGCTCCACACCCGCCTTCAGTGCGGCAGCAAGGTGGGCGTTCCATTCAAGATCGTAGTTGGTCTCACGGCAGGCAACGAGGATGGCGAGTTCACGCACATGCGCGTCCAGCTTGCCTTCGACGACTGCGCCGTCGTGCAGATCAAGCAAGGCAGTGGCTACGGCAGGATTGTAGGCAGCGAATGCGAGTGGACCAGTCAGCTGATCCGTCGGACTGTTGCTGTTACGTACAAAAATATCGAACAGGCGTTTCGCTGATTCGTCGGTGTCCTTGCGCTGCACGTAGGGCAGTCTTGCGAGCGACTGCGGATCGAGATCAGCCGGCAGCGGTTGGGCAACAGCGAACGTTGCCAAGGAACCGAGGATCATTACGGAAGCGGTAAGGGACCAGCGTTGGGCGACGATCATGGGAAACTCCTTGTGTTAAGCAGGCAACGCCTGCTTTTTATTGTTTTTCCTGTCTGTTTTTTCCTGTCTGTTTTTCCTGAATGCTTTCCTGCCTACTGTTTCTTCTGGGCTTCGAGGAACTCATAGGTGAGTTCAGTGCAGCCATGATTTTCATAAGGCACGTCTGCTACCAGCATGGTGTCGGAGCCTTTGTATTCGTCAGTGAAGTACACCGGATCAGTTGCTACGTAGCTACGGTTCAACGTCATGTTCTCAGTGTCCAGAGAGAACCGCTCCACCACATGGAACTGATCGCTGTGACGCAGGGGCGGCACGATGACACCCGCCGGGAAACCAATGGTGTCGACGACCAGTACATCGCCTTCCCACTTGCCGATGGAATGTCCTGCCGGACTCGGCTTGATGTCGGCGGGATGCGCGTCCAGGTTCATATGAATGATGCGTTCGTAGCTGACCAGACCGTAGTTGATGACAATGCGATCGGCTTCCTGCGTAACGCGGTTAACCGGACCATCGTGCACCCAATCCAGAATGATGCTGGTGGGCTCACAACGCAGGCGCGGGTTGTCCTTCGGCGTCCACATTTCAAATTTTTCGGATTCTTCCTTGCCGCGTGCAGTTAAGGCGACCGGCTTGGCATCCCAGCCGGCAGAGGGAATCTGGCTCACGGGAATCGAACCATCCTCAATGCCATCCTTCATGCTCTTCGGCACCAGACCGACGCTGCGGGTCGCACCCGGTGGCACTGCGATTACATATTGTTCCTGCGCCCAATCGCCGGAGATATTGGGTTCGCCAGAGGCCAGTCGCAGTGGCCGCTCGCTGCCGTCAGCTGCAGAAAATTTGATCTGGTCATTACGGTTGAGCTGTTCTGCATCGCCAATGGTGATCTCTTCCAGGTAGCAGGAGCCGGGGTCCTGGCGATGACGGAAGCCATAAATGGTGGCGCGGGCACCGGGTACAAACATTTCCTTGGTCCAGCCGGAACGGCGCATCAAGGTGGCCGCGCGCATTTCACAGCGCATGTCGATCTTGCCGCCGTTGTCAGTATCGGCTTCAAAGTAGAGATACGAATGCGGGTTTACGAAGTCGATGCTCTTGATGGTGCCGGTGAACTGGGCATCCTTGGTACGATCAAACAGGCCGAAGCCATGGTGGGCAAAAACGGAAGACGTAAAGGTCAATGAGGCGACTGCAAGCGCCAGTGCAAGTTTCATGAGTGGTTTCCCCTTTGGATAAATAAACGGTGATCTGCTTTTTTTTGCAGGATTCTACCGCCCCGCAGGCACTTCGTCGCCACCGCTGGAGCCGGCGAACATCTTGCGTCCGGTTGCCTCCATGGTGACGGTGCGGGCATTGACCAGATTGCTGCCGTCACGGGCAAGGCTGCCTTCGATAATGACGATGTCGTCCGCTTTCAACGAATCGCGTTTCCAGCCTTTGCGTATCAACGCATTGGGACCGCCCATTTCGAACATCCAGCTTTGGGCCTCGCTGGCGCTGGCACCGACTTCGCCGTAGATGAAGATATGGGGATTGGTCCACTCCACCTTGGTGACCTTGACCTTGAGGGTGATGGGTTTATCGATGTCATACTGAGCGGGAAAGGAATGATGTGCCATGGCGGGTAACGCCGCTGCCAGCAGTACCAGGCCCAAGGACCGTAGCGAACAGACGCCAAACTTCATCCGGAATTCCTCACTTCTTCATCAGGTTTACGAACTGCTCATTTTCCAGGCAGATTTCGTCGATCAGTTCGGCGTCCACCACAATGCGCTGCTTGAGAGTGACGGTCCAAGGCTTGGTGTAGGCTTTCGGATCATCGACAGTCACCTTGATTTCGATGTGGCCGTAGTCCGGGCGGGTGATTTCTTCACGAACTTTCGCAGACTCAGTCAGCACGCTGCCATTCCAATCGATCCAGGTGTCGTCGCGCAGGCCGATAGTCTCAACGACCAGTGTGTCGCCTGCCCACGTTGCTGATGAGTACCCTTGCCAGCTCGGGTTGGGATCGTCTGGCAACACCCTGGCATCTGTGAATACCTGGCGATAGCCGGCATTCATTTCATTCAGCGTTACCCACAGGCCGTCGGTGTGCACGTACTTGAGCATGTGCGGCAGGCCATAGGCCCGCAGAAAATTGTCCGGCAGGCAGCGGATATGCGGGTCATCGATCGCCAGATTGTCTGTGCGTGCTTTCACGACAGGAATCAGCCATTCCTGATAAGGCAAGCCGTCTGGCAGATCGACGCCGATATTTGCCATCTGTGGCGAGGTAGTGATGTCGTTGCCGTCACTGACAAGGTCTTTGCCATCCACCTGGCGGTTGGTGCTGGACGGAACCCAGATGCCGGACAAATCGGGTTTGCCATTTGGCAGCCTGGGGACTGGAGCAGTCATATCGACTGCGCCATCCGGCGTGCGTGGCACGTTGGCGGTGGGATAGTCCACCCACTGCGCCATGGCGGAATTGGCGGTGAATGACAACATCAGCAGCACGAACGCGACTGACGACCGGTGCGTGCTGCGAGGAATTGGCGGCAACCGCATCACAGCTATCAGAGCACCAACCGGTTGGTTGCAATACCAATGGTCTCGACCTCTGCGCCCATCACATCCGCAATGCCGAGCAACAGGTTGGACGTCGGTTCGTCTTCAGTGGCCTTGATGTGACGATTGCCCTGCATGCGACCATTGGCACGGCCGACCAGCAGCGCCGGCACGTTGTGCCGATCGTGCAACAGGCCATTGCTCATGCCGGCACCGAAATACAGCAATGATGAATCCAGCAAGTTGCCATCGGCTTCTGGCGTAGCGCGGAGCTTTTCAACAAACGCAGCAAACTTCTGCATGTGATAGCCGGTAATGCGCGAATACTTGTCGATACTCTCTTCTGTGTTCTTGTGATGCGACACATTGTGATGCGGCTCATTGACGCCGACGTGGGCATAGCTGCGGCCAGTCGCTTCGTGGCCTACCATGAAGCTGAACACGCGTGTCATGTCGCCTTGCCAGGCGAGATGCATCAGGTCGTAGGTCAGCGTCATGTGCTGATCGAAATCTTCGGGAATACCGACTGGGCCACCCGAGGTGTTCTCAATCACACTCGCCCGTGACGACAATTTCTGGATCTGGTCTTCGATGCGGCGGATGTTCGTCAGATACTCGTCCAGCAAGGCGCGATCGCCATTGCCCAGCATCTGGTCGAGCCGTTTTGATTCATCCATTACCGAATCAAGCATGCTTTGCTTGGTATGCAAACGGCGCAGGCGCTGCTCTGCCGTCCCCGGATCACCAAACATACGTTCAAACGTAACTTGCGGGCTGATGGCGACGGGCAGCGGACTTTCATCGTCGTACCACGCCATTGTGTTGAAGAACATGCAGGGATAGTTGTCGCAGGCGCCGGCTGAGGTGCCCATGTCTTCGGTGCCGACTTCGAGCGAGCGTATCGGCGTGTCACCTGCAACGACGTCGGCGATGTATTGATCGAGCGACTTCTTCGAGCGCAACTGGTTGAAGTTGCCATTTTCACTGAGCGGACCGGCACCATTCAGAAATGCAGCGCTGGCACCCATGTGGATGCCACCCATGTCCTGACGCCCTTCTGGTGATTTGAGACCACTGACCGTCGTGACATAGGCCCGATTGGCTTCGATGGGCTTCATCACGCGCTTGAATTCAAAGTCCTTGCCCACCTGGTCCGGATGCCAGTCAGCGGGATAGATGCCGTTGGGAACGTAGACACTGCCGAACCGCAACTTGGCGGCCGCCGCAGTCGCGGATTGCGCTGTGGCTGCAGGCACCATGGCGTCCAGCAACGGTAGCGAAATGGCAACGCCCGCACTTTTCAGCAGCATGCGGCGACTCAGATGTTTCCTGGAAATAAACATTGGTTACTCTCCTGTAGCGTCTGCGTTGGAGGCTACGTTGGTTGCAACTGCGTTGATGTCGGACGGCGAACTGTTGGTGCGCATCAGGAACGGATAGCTATCGACGATGCCAAGCACTATCGATAGCAGGCTGTAGTCGTGCTGCGCGGAATTGCGAACGATACTGCGGACGACAGGCATGTCTTTCGGGTCGAGGCCACGGCCAAGCGCGTACACCAACATCTTTTCGGTGACCGTGCTGGCAAACAGTTCTGGATCCTTCAGCAGCGCATCGCGCAATGCCTGCGGACCATCCACTGGAGTGCCATCCAGCAAGATGCCGGAAGCATCAATCGCCAGACCTTCTCGGGTACTGGCACGCCAGGAACCATCGACGTCGAAATTCTCCAGCGCAAAACCCACCGGGTCGATAACGTTGTGACAAGTTGCACAAGCCGCATCGCTACGATGCCGTTCAAGTTGCTCACGCACAGTCGACGCCCTGCCCTCCGGCGCACTGGCTTCAAGCGCTGGTACGTTGGCTGGCGCGGCTGGCGGTGGATTGTTCCAGAATTCCGTCAGAATGAATTTGCCGCGCATGATTGGAGACGTGCGACTGGTCGCTGATGTAAGCGACAGCACACTGCCGTGGCCAAACAGACCCTGCCTGTTGGGATCAGTAACACTCACCTTGCGGAACTTGGCGCCATAGACACCTTCAATGCCGTAGTGTCGCGCCAGCCGTTCATCCGCGAATGTGTAATTGGCGGTAAGCAATTCATGCACCGGGCGATTCTCGCGCAAGACATGTGCGAACAACATTTCGGTTTCCTGACGGAAGGCCTTGCGCAGGTTGTCATCAAAGTCAGGGAACATCAGCAGCGCAGGTCGTGCGCGCATTTCCAGGTTACGCAGTTGCAACCATTGGCCGACAAAGTTCTCGACGAAGGCGTCGGAACGCGGATCAGCCAGCATGCGTTGCACTTGTAACTCACGCGCAGCAGGGTCTTTCAGTTCGTCACTTTCAGCGAGTGCGAGCAGCTCGTCATCGGGTGCAGACGACCACAGGAAAAATGACAGACGCGATGCCAGTGCAACGCTGTCCACCGCGCTGTCAGCACCCGGCGAACCATCCGGCGAATCAGTTTCCACACGGACCAGGAAAAACGGACTGACGATCATTCGGGCAATGGCAACCCGCATGCCTTGATCAAAGTCGCCACCATTGGCGCGTTCGTCGTTATAGAACGCCAGCGGAGCGGCAATATCAGCGTCGGTGACGGCACGACGGAAGGCACGGCGCGCCAGCTTGGTGAGCACTTCGCGCGCGCAAGCATCTTCATCCCGGGCGGCTGTTGGTTCACAGACCAGTATCTGCTGACGCGGCGCCATTTCACTCACACCGGTCACGGCGTGAGGACCTTCGATCATCGCTTTCTCCAGTCGCGGCATGCCGGAGGGATTATGGATCTCGAGCGAATCGCGCAAGGTGGGCTGCCAGGAGTTCTGCTCGGCACTTACCCGCTCCCGCCAGGTGAACACCACTTCGTGCGGTCCTGCGGTGACGGGGATGCGAGGCGATGTCAGTTTTTGGTCCACCACCGGAATCACGTCGTTGAAACCTTTGACACTGATGTTGTGCTGGTCAGCGCCGCCAATCTCACTTGAATAGACCTTCTGGCCATCAATGTAGACAAGGAACTCATGCGGCCTGTCATGTCCCTCTATACCGAAATAGCCTTCAGCGACCCCCTGCAGCGGACGCGCAGAAAAAACGTACTCTCCGTCGGCCGGGAAATAGTGGGTAGTGCGAACACCACCACGGGTGCCTATCGGAAAGCCGGCGAGATGTTTTTCCTGGGTCGTATCAAAGGGAATTTTGTAACTGGTGACATTTACCGACGCTTCCGGGTTACCCAAGGCCAGATCAGCGACTCGCAGGCCCACCGTCATGTAGCGATCAAGCAACATCGGTGATGATCGCAGCAGTTCAGCAATGTTGTCGAAACCGTGATCGCCACCGTCGCTTGGCAGCAGCTCTGTCAGATCAATATCCACGCCGAGCAAGTCGCGTATCGCGTTGGCGTATTCGGCACGGTTCAACCGATGAATGGTGGTAGTGCCAGCGTAGGGATCTGCAGCCGCTGCCGCGTCGAGCGTTTGTTCAAGGGCTGCAACGAAATTCTTGCGTTGCTCACGCGTGGGCTGCGGCTGTGTACGCGGCGGCATTGCGCTGATTTTCAGCTTGCGCAGCACTTCTTCAAAAACGTCAGGATGCTTGACCACATCATCGGGACCGAAGTCTTCCAGCGCGAGGCCGCCGCTGTAGTCGTCGTAGTTATGGCACTCACTGCAATACTCGTTGAGCATCGACCACTGACCGGCCAACTCATCATGCAATAACGCCGGATCTCGTTGTGGGGCTGACCAATCGTCGGCAGCGCCCGCCTTGATTGCCAATACCGCAAACGCTATCCCTGCGGCTAATGCGTACTTCGTTGTTTTCATTCGACATGATCCCCGGCCAGTTCCTTCAGCAGTGCCGCTATTTCAGCGGGCTGCGCGGGCGGTGCCTGAAAGAAGAACCCTGGCGTTCCTTTCGGGGGCTCCATCTTCTCGACAACTTGCAACGGTGTCAGGCCGTCCTTGTTCTTCGCATCCAGTTCCGCGCCTTTGGCGACCAGCGCCCGCACAATGCCTGGATGCAGCGCTTTCGCGGCTACGTGCAGCGCCGTTTCTTCGTTGGGAGCGCGCACATTGACGTCGGCACCAGCTTCAAGCAACACCGTGACGGCATCCATCGTGTTGCGGTTTGAATTTTCGCGAAACTCCGGCAGACCATCGCGTAGATCATTCGGTCCGCCAGCGACGCCAACGCCCTTGCCGCCATTGATTACCATCATCAGGGGTGTTTTGCCGGTGTTGCCTGCCGGCGTCGCCAAATCATCTTCCTTCTTGGGCTCTGCCAGCGGCTTCCACTCCGTGTCGGCACCATGCGCCAACATGAGCTTCATCGCTTCCACGTCGGCAGCTACCGAGGCACGGTAGAACGGCGTGGTGTAGATCTTGGAGTCGCAGCACATCGACGTGTTATGCATTTGGCCAATGAATGGCTTGTCGGGATCAGCACCGGCTTCCAGCAAAATGCGCGTGAGATCCAGTGCAGTCAGTTTGTTGGGATGGTCGGCGCGGAACACGGTGCCGTCACGCGCGCGCCAGTCTGTCGTGGCATCGTGCATTTCGGTGATGAAATAGAGAGAGCCATCATTGGCATCGGCACCACGTTTCAACAGTCCAGCCGCTGTGTCGAAACGATCGTTGACGATCGCCAGCATCATTGGCGTCGAACTGTCGCCATTGCGTACATTGATATCGGCATTGTGCTCGAGCAGCAACGAGATCATGGCTTCATCGCCGTTGCGTGCCGCCCAGTGCAGGGCAGCGAAACCGCCAGACGGAAAATCCGCGTTCTTGCGCTCAATCAGCTCCGACACCCTTGCCTGCATGTTGGGTTTGGCACCTGCTTCCAGCAGCGCTTTTGCTATGTCGACATGCCCTTCGGCCACAGCCCACATGAGTGCTGTTTGCCTGTCGAGCGGCTCGGTGGCATTTGGATCGGCACCGGCTTTGAGCAGCATTTTTACTGAGTCGAGACTGCCGGCTCGCGCCGCTGCCATCAACGGGGGTTCGGAGTTGATCTGCAAATCCGCCAGCCTGGCACCACTGGCCAGCAATGCACCGATCATATCGGCATTGCCGTAACGGCTGGCTTGCAACAGTGGCGTAATGGCGAGGTCGTTGGCGATATTCGGATCAGCGCCTGCGTCGAGCAGGAGCTTTACGAGTTCAGGTGATTGGTTGTACACCGCCCACAGTAGCGGTGTGGTGCCGTCGGGTTCGGGCAGGTTTACATCCGCACCGGCCTTGATCAGCTGGCGCGACTGCAGCAAATCATCGGTGCGTGCCGCCGATGCCACCGTCAGCGCGGCGTGTAGCGTCGTTGATAGCAGGGATAAAGATGTGACTGCGGTTGCCGCAAGTGCCACAGCGAACGCAACTGGAATGGTTCGTTTAGCTACAACTCTCATACGTACAACCCCCTCTCTTTGTTGGCCTTCTAGGTGCCAAGGTTGCAGCCATACATAGTGTTGGCTGCCTTCGGGTAGTGCGACTTACTGAAGCTGGTAATTTCGATTATCCGCGGTGCGGATATACAGACTGGAAATCTCTCCAAAAACGCTTGAAATAATGACTGCGGAACAGCGACTGGCAAAGCAGGATAATCCTGCAAATTCGCATTGTCCATGCACCTTATCGGGGCAGGCAGACCACCCGATCAGGGTGGCCGAGCTCATTTTGCGATCATCAATTACCCAGGTACCGGCCATCGGAGTGTGTCTCTCCGTAGCCGGCGGTGACAGAACAGCTTATTTATCCATGCCTTTGGATGCGGTATCCCAATTCGGGTTGGTGCACAGTTCACAGTCTTTGCCGACAAACATCTTGCCTGCTTCGGCACTGCCCTTGAACTGGTACCGGAGCCAGTTGGACGCCACATTGGCGAACTCGCCGCCACCGGCGTGGTAGACAGTGGCGGTATGGCCAGCGCCATGACGCGCACCGTAGAACACCGGCAGGTTGTTGATCAGATCAAAGTTCGCCTTTGACGTAACCGTCATGAAATCGCGCTCGGCGCCATTGATGAACATCAGCGGGCCATGCAGTTTGGCGAGGGCGTCAGTTGTCGGGAACGGTGAAGCCGGTGCGTTGGCCGCTGCAGGTGCAGCTGGCTGCACACCCGAGTTGAACACACCGATGGTGTCCACGCGCGGATCTGTTCCGAGGCTAACCGACAGGAACCCGCCGCAGGATTGCCCCATCACCGCGATGTGCTCGAGATCGACCTTGCCCTGCAACGGCGAACCGGCACGGCTGTTTTCCGCGGTGGCCCATTCGATGGCCGCCAGCAGATCCTGGGCATTTTGCTGACGCTGGGCTTCACCTTCGATTGCCGTTGTGGTCAAGACCAGGAAGCCGTGCGAGGCGATAGTGCTGAGAAAGCCACCGTAACGTTTGCCATCAATCGCACAGCCGCCATTGCCCCACAACAGCAAGGGCAGTTTGTCTCGTGCCGGAAAGGCAGCGAGATCAGTGGGACGGAATACCAGATAACGGGCAGCGTTATATGCGCCCTCGGCTGTTACCGCGTAAGAACCGGCTACCGCCAGCGGCGCGCCTTCCTCCGGTAGTGTGGTGTTGATCATCTCCATCGTGATGCCCGGAGGCTGCGCTGCGGCAATGCTGCTGCCGAGCAATAGGCTTAGGCTGATGGAACGAATTGTGTTGGTGCGCATATGGATTCCCCTGCTACTGAAAGATTCTGATTATTGTGATGTTGGCTGTGGTGACCCGGCGCATTCTTGCACAGGTTGTGACGGAACGGTTCCAGTACTTAAGTCGCGATGGCACTACCCAGCGCAGGAATTTGATCTAAGATTGGCGCACCGCTGCATGAGTGGCACTTTATAAAAAATTCCTCCACGCGGGGAAGGAGAACAGCAATGAAATACCGAGGGGACACTACCGTTAAAGCAAAATTCGCCATTGTGGGACTCGTGGCGCTGTTAACCGGCGCTCCAGCCCTGGCCCACCACTCCTTTGCAGCGGCCTACGACATGCAGACCGGCATCACGATCACCGGCAAGATCGTCGAAGTCAAACTGACCAATCCGCACTCACATTTCTATCTCGACGTTACCGATGACAAGGGCGGCACCGCCCGCTGGACCTTCGAGGCCGGCACTCCGAGCGGCATGCTGCGTAACGGCTACTCCCCGCAGATTATCAAGCCGGGTGATACCGTTACGATCAAGGGTTTCCGCGCCCGCAACCAAAGCGACAACGGCATGCTGACTGAACTGACCACTGCCGATGGCACGGTCTACGGCATGTTTGGCCCCCAACAAAATCCCGGCGCGAAGTGAGGACGACCATGAACACACATTTCTCTTCGTTTCCCAAGGCTGTCTGCTCTGTCGTTATTGCCGCGCTGACTGTATTCAACCCTGCTGCCGCGCAAACTGCGGGCCCGACGCCTCGCATGACTGACGGTCATCCTGATCTGAGCGGTGTGTGGTGGACCGGCGGCGACCTCGGCAGTCCCGGCTATCAAAGCAGTAACAAGGCGGCTGGCACGGGTCCCAGTGGTCCGAAAACGCCTACCTTTGCCGAACTTTATCAGCCGTCGGCGGTTGAGCATGCCAAGACCTTGCGTGACAAGAATGATCCAACGCTGCTTTGCAAACCCACGGCATTCGGCACACTGAATGTGCGCCTGTTCGACGTCGGCGCTGTCGGCCAGATTGTCGCCACGCCGAGCATGACTGTGTTTATGCAGGAAACTTTCCACGGCTATCAGCAGATCCCGACCGACGGCCGCGAACATCGCGCAGTGCCGCCATCATTCCGCGGCGATGCAGTCGGTCACTGGGAAGGCGATACCTTCGTTGTCGAAACCACCAACTTCACCGATGACACGTGGATTTATGCCGAAGGCCGCGTGTCATTTCACTCCGACCAGATGAAAGTGACAGAACGCTACACGCGCACCGATGCCAACACGCTGGTCATTGAAGCGACTGTGGAAGATCCCCAAGTACTGACCGCACCATGGGTCGTGCCAAAGCAGACCCTGGTACTGGCGCCGTTTGATCAACTGTTGCCGCTGATCTGCACGGGAACTGAAACGCAGGAACTGATGGACGCTGCGCAGCAGTAGAAAGCCGGAACTCCAACAGGATCAAGCCGTGATATTGAAATTACCCACACCAAAGATGCCGACCACACCGACGATGATCAGATAAACGGCAACGATGTAATTGAGCAGTTTCGGCATGATCAGGATCAGGATGCC
The DNA here is from genome assembly GCA_040387155.1 of Pseudomonadota bacterium. Lineage (GTDB taxonomy): Bacteria > Pseudomonadota > Gammaproteobacteria > Pseudomonadales > Pseudohongiellaceae > CAILUG01. The sequence continues at coordinate 18,691 of JAZKEH010000010.1, forward strand.
GGCGATCAGTGAAATCAGTGGAGTAAGGGCAATGTTCATGGCGGTTCCTTGAGTGGTGGGAGTAGAACCCACAAAGCCAACTTGCGGGGCCCCGCCATATGACCAGTTGCCGCAGCGGGTTTCCGTGCGATAACAAACAGTGACAGGTGCGGCGGGGATTATCGCTGCGCAGCAATACCTGTGACTGCCTATGGTAGAAAAGCCCCGACTTTGCGGGGCTTTTTAATGTTGATATCCGGTAACTACTGCGCTGACCACATAAAAAAACGGCGAGCCTTGCGGCTCGCCGTTTTTTTTATGCGGGCTTCCGACCGGAAGGATCAGAAGCCGTAGGTCATGCCGAGATACCACGAACGACCGAACACATCGTAGTAGCCAGGTACGGTGTCGAGTGCCTGGGTACCAGACGAGCCGGACGCCATGAACGGTGGCTGTTTATCCGTCACGTTGTTCACACCGCCATAGATCTTGCTCTTGTCATTGAGCGCATAGGTGGCGTTGAGGTTGTGATAGGAATGCGAGCCGAGACGCGGGAAGCCGCCAGTGGTAGTGCCAAAGCCCATGTCAGCATCACCAATGTAGCGGGTGTTCCAGTTCAGCTTGTACTTGTCGAGCGTCCAGCCGACATTCAGCACGGCAGTGTGTTCGATGTAGCCCTGGTCGGACGTTGAACCACCGGCAATGCCTTCCATATCCAGCACGGTACCACCGGCCTGGATCTGTTCGGCTTTGTCGTAGATGGTCCACAGCAGGCTGGTCTGGATATCACCCAGGTCGCCAATACCGAAGAGGTAGTTGGCTTGCACGTCGATACCACGCACGTTGTACTCGGCAACGTTCTGCTGCTGTTCGTTCACCGACTTCAGCACGTAGGTAGCACCGGGAATCAACGGGTTGGTGCTGCGCTCCAGTGAACTGCAGAACTGGCGGTC
>JAZKEH010000010.1:19722-28229 GCA_040387155.1 Pseudomonadota bacterium
CACCGGGAATCAACGGGTTGGTGCTGCGCTCCAGTGAACTGCAGAACTGGCGGTCCGGCGTGTCATAGCAAAAGTTCGCTGCGGCCTGGCGAGCAACGGAGGTGATTGCGTCTTCGATCTCGATCTGGAAACGATCCACCGACAGCGTCAGGTCCTCGACGAATGGAGGCATCCACACAATACCGTAAGTGAGTGTGTCGCTTTCTTCGGGCTTGAGGTTCGGGTTACCACCAGACAGACCCGATACGCTCTGCTCAATGATCTGGCCGGGAGCATAGTCGGCCGGTACGCCATCAGCTGCGCAGTTGGCGGCACGGGTAGGGTTTGCATTGCGACGGGCGGCAGTACAAGGATCCTGCACGACGCCGGCAGTCTGGCCGATACCCGAGAGCTCATCCGGCACCGGTGCACGCACGGCAGTCGCCTGCATCGCACGTACACGCAGCCCGTCAATCGGCTCCCACACACCACCGAATTTCCAGGTGTCGTTGGTAGCGATGTCCTGGGTGTCGGAATAACGGATCGCCGCTTCAAGATCGAGCACTTTGGCAAATGGCGCATCTTGCAGGATCGGCACCACGGTCTCGGCGTAGACCTCAGAAGTCTTGATCTCGACAAAGTCGACATCACCCAACTGGTTGCCGGTAACCAGTGCACGGTTCAACACGTTGTCGTAGTCGCGATAGCCAGAGAATGTGCGGTACTCAGCACCCACAGCGACATTGACTGGACCGGCAGGCAAATCAAATACCGAGCCACTCATCCATGCCATACCGTATTCCAGCAGGCTTTCACCACGGGTGGCTGCACTGACATTCAGCCAGTCTTTCATCGCCTGGGTGTAACCGCTCGGACCTTTCATCGGATTGATCGGCACGCAGCCGCTGGCGCGAGCCGTGATATCGATACAACGGAACTGACCAGCATTGGCCGGATCGGCCTCAACCCGCAGACCCTGGTAGAGACGGTCAGTACCAACCAGACCTTCAGTGATCAGGTCTTCCTGGGTGCGACCCCAGACATAGGACATTTCCCACTCCCAGTCACTGCCGAAGCCACCGAGCGAGTCGAAGTCTCCGCGCAGGCCGGCTGCAATACGGGTGCTGTCGCGCACGCTGTCAGCGCCGCGGTTATCGAGCATCGAGAAACGCTGCCACCAGGTGATCTCGGTAGCAGCGGGACTCGCGGCCAGCACGGCTGTTCTCAGCTGCGGTGGAATAAACGGGTTGTTGATCGGAATGGTCGCCTGCAACCCCGCAATACCAGGGCCGCCACCATAGAGGCTGCCCGGGTTCTGCGACTGGAAAGGATGAGCTTCGAAGCTGGAATCAATGCGGCTTTCGCCGTAATTGATTTCTGTGAATATCTCGGCACTGTCACTGAGTGGATAAGTGATATCAACCGCGAGCATCTTGCGCTCGGTCGGGATGGCGACATCACGCTGGATATTGCGGTTGTAGCCATCGAGAGCGGTCGAGAACGGAATCAGTGCCCCGCTGCCATCGACCATGCTGCCGTTGCGCGTGGTGTAGCTGGCACTGCCGGCAAAGAAGCGGCCACCTTCGCCGACACCGGAGCGGGCATCCGGGCCGCGAGTCACAGTTGCCGGCGCGAACCAACCGAAGTCCTCGGAACAGATGTAACGGTCGGCGCAGCTGACCCTACCCTCTTTGGTGTATTGCAACGTTACGAGAGCATGACCACCGTCACCCAGTTCGCCGCCCCACATCAACGATGTGCTCGGGTTCTGGTTGTCATCTTCGTCCCAGCTGCGGCCGTACGAGAAGTCAGCTTCGAAGCCTTCGAAGTTCTGCTTCGTGATGATGTTGATTACACCGGCAACTGCGTCGGCACCGTAAATGGCGGATGCGCCACCAGTCATGATTTCGATGCGATCGATGTTGGCGGTTGGCAGGAAGTTCCAGTCAACTGCTGTTTCGGTGGAAGTACCACCCGGCACACGACGGCCGTTGATCAGTACGACCGTGCGATAGGACGTGAGATTTCGCAGGTTGGAACGGTTGAGACCGGACGTGGCGATGCCGGAAAAGGTGGACTGTGTGCGGGATTCACCAAAGGCCGGAGCAAACTGCGGCAGTGTTACTGCCAGATCGGCGATGTTGTTGAAACCCTGATTGGTAAGCGATTCCGGGGAGAGCCCCAGTACCGGGATGGTTGCTTCGGCTGGATCACGTGCAATGCGGGAGCCGGTAATGATGAGCTCATCAACTGCGGGAGCTTCCTGGGCCATGACTGCGACTGCGGTGGAGCAAAGTGCTGCACAGGTGGATAACTGGGTAGCGATTCTCACTGCGTGGGGTAGTTTCAGTGACTTGAACATGCATCATTCCTCGATTTGATTGAGATGAAGGTCCGTGCGGTCGTCTTGTTGCGGGTCACTGCAATATGCTTTGAGAGGAGCCATGGGCCATGGACTTACCAGTGGCGGGTACAAGGCGTCTCAGATCAAAAAGCCGTAACCTGTTGGCGATGTTACCTACAGTTGGATTTCTTGCACAATGCTTACATGGTGCACTCGATAAGTGCACATTTGCTTTAAAAAGGAGCGCGCAGAAAAATCAGAATGCTGCGATAACAACGAGGGAGAAAAAGACCGGCAAGAAGCTTAGCGCGCGCGGACTGTCATCCAGCAACCATCGGCAGGTCGCAGCGTAAGGCCGGCTTCCAGCGCGGGCTCACGGCTCGGAATGGGTGAGAAATCAACAGCGCGCACAATCATTGGCAGCACCAGTTGCATCTCCATCATCGCGAAATTTATGCCTATGCATTTTCTCTGTCCGCCACCAAACGGAAACATTGCGTAGGGATGGCGATCCTTGCCATTGGCTTCGCTGAAGCGATTCGGATCAAACACTTCAGGGCTTTCCCAGAAATCCGGATGTCTGTGCGTGAGGAATGGCACCAGTAAAACTTCCGTTCCCGCCCTGATCGTGTAACCGCCGATCACATCGTCGGCGATTGCCTTGCGACCCGTCAGCCAGAACGGCGACCGTAGTCGCAGCGATTCCTCCAGCACCATTCGCGTGTAGGGCATGTTCCGTAAATCCTCGAGCGTCGGCGTGCGCGCGCCGAGCACGCTTTCGATTTCGCGGACCAGGTTTGCGCGAACATCCGGATAGCGTGCCAGAAAATAGCAGGTCCACGTCAGCGCCAGCGCCGTTGTCTCGTGGCCGGCGCCGAGCATCGTTAGCAACTCGTCACGCAGTTCCTTGTCGCTCATCCCCTCTCCTGTTTCCGGATCACGCGCGTCGAGAAACATTTGCAAAAGGTCCTTCTTCGCCGCCTTGGCCTTGCCACTCCGACGCTCCTCGATAACCTTGTAGATGAGACGGTCGAGCGTGGCACGCGCTGCTACGAAGCGACGGTTCGCCGGTGTCGGAATATACAAAGGCAGCCGAAGCAGCGATCTTGTCCGGTCGACGGTATGGCCAAGGCAGATGGTGGTAGCGCGACCGAAATCGGCAGATTCGTCGCTGAGATCGACGTTGAAGAGCGTGATGCCTGCAATGCGTAGCGTCAGCACACGGAAGCGCTCGGCGACGTCAACGACTTCGCTTTCTGCATCGCCGGACAACCAACACGGCAGATCGTCTTGCGTAATCTGCGCCATTGTCGACGCCATCGCGGCAATCTCTGCCATGTGAAAAGCGGGTTGCGCGATGCGTCGCTGCTTGCGCCAGAAACCACCATCGCTCGTGAGTAGCCCTTCGCCGAGCAACTCCTTGATCACTTCCCTGCCGGCGGAGTTCTGATAGTTGCGGTGGTTATCAACCAATACGTGCTTGACGTGATCAGGATGCACAAGAAGATGCAACGAGATCGGGCCGACGCGCAGGCGCACAACGTCGCCGAACTCGCGCCAGACTTTCATCAGCAAGCCGATAGGATCCTTGCGGAACGCGGGGATGACACCGAACAGAAAATGCCCACGAGGACCGCGTGCCTGTGCCGGGTTTTCCATTGTGTTCTTCCTCTCCATGCTTGCTTTCCGTCACTTGCTGATTGCAACGCAACCTGAATAATGAGCTCATAGTAGCAAGTGTGCGTAATTTTTCTCGCAGGATGCCGGGTTTTCCAGTTTCCCTTTGTCATCCCTGCCTCGCATGATTTATTCCTCTGCACAACGCACCCACGCGCAAGCAGGAGCTCCCCATGACACTCTCGCTCGACTTTACCCGCCACTTTCGCCAGCTCACATTGTTCGCCGTATTTGTTGTTGCTGTTTGCTGCAGTGACATCACGCTGGCCCAGAGCCAGGGTGTCAACGCAATCCTGATGGGCCGCTTCAGAGAACCGTGGGCATTTGCCTTTCTGCCCGATGGTCGCGTACTCGTCACCGAAAAGCCCGGCACCCTCAAACTGCTGGCAAGCCCGAACGAGATTTACGACATCACCGGTGTGCCGGCTGTGGTCTACAGCGGCCAGGGCGGACTCGGCGACATAGTGCTGCACCCGGATTTTGCCAACAACAAACTCGTCTATCTCAGTTACGCCGAGCGCGGCACCAGCACTACGGCAGGTGCTGCAGTTGCACGCGCCCGTCTTGAGCTTACTGCTACCGGTGGCACATTGGTTGATCTTGATGTCATCTGGCGCCAGTGGCCCAAAGTGGCAGGCACCGGTCACTACAGCCACCGCATCGCCTTTGATGCCGATGGCTATCTGTGGATCACTTCCGGTGAACGTCAGCAGATGACTCCTGCGCAGCAGATGGAAAACAACCTGGGCAAGATCCTGCGTCTGCATGATGATGGTTCGGTGCCCAGCGACAATCCCTTCGTTAATCTCGGTGGCATCGGCGCGCAAATCTGGTCACTCGGTCATCGCAACATACTGGGCATCGCCTTCGACCCCCAGGGCAGATTGTGGGACGTGGAGATGGGTCCACAGGGCGGTGACGAGTTGAACCTGATCGTACGCGGTGACAATTACGGCTGGCCAATTGTTTCCAACGGCAACCACTACGACGGCCGCGACATCCCTGATCACTCCACACGTCCCGACTTCAACGCGCCCGAGCTGTCGTGGACACCGGTAATTTCGCCATCAAGCCTGATGTTCTACAGCGGCAGCGAATTTCCGGACTGGCAGGGCGACGCCTTCATCAGCGGCCTGACCATCGGTACTGTTTCACGTATCGAGTTCAACGGCGATAGCGCACGTGAAGCCCAACGCTTCAATCTCAATACGCGAGTGCGCGCAGCGAAACAGGGACCGGAAGGCGGCATCTGGCTGCTTGAAGATGGCCAGAACGGACGGCTTGTGCGGTACACGAGCCGTTCGTCGCGCTAGCGTCAGCGTTGGGTTACGTCGGCTGCACCGGACTTGTCGATGTCCTTGAATTGCGGATCGCCGCTGTAATGAATATCACTGCCGCCGGAAGCATCTGCCGTAAGCGACTCGGTGACGGTGACTCTGGCATCAGAACCTCCGCTCGATGTCACATCAACTTCCTTGGCCGTGAGATCAGAGGCTTCCAGATCGCTGCCGCCACTGGAATCGGCGCGCAGATGATTGGCTGTGCCGGAAAGCTCCAGATCTGAACCACCGGATGCGGTGACCCTGATGGTGTCGACCGCCACGTCGAGCTCTATATCACTGCCGCCGGATGCACGCACAGTGATCCGATCGCCGGTAAAGGTTCCGGTGGCTTCAACATCAGATCCACCGGAGGCTTCCAGCGACTGCAAGACAGGCAGGGTGACGTCGGCGCTATAGTCGTCCTGCCAGTCGCGATCACGCCACCCACGCCAGCCGTCCGAATCGTCCCGGTGAATGTACAGCGTATTACCGCGCACTTCGGTGATCAGCTCGTCGAGGTCGCCGTCTTCCGCGTTCACTTGCACGCTAAAAGCGGCGCCTTGCTTGAGCACGAGGTCGATGCCGCCGCCCACTTCGATGGAATCGAAATCGGCGAGGTTGCGGGTTTCGCTGTCAGCCGCCTGTGCGAGGGTAGCGGCCAATAGCAGGGAGGTAAGAGACAGGGTCTTGCGGATGGTATTCATGATTTCTCCCGTTCCGGGTTGGATGCGTGCCCAGCAATAACGGCTTGCGCCGTTCCATAAGCGGCGTCGCCGCTGGGGACGCGCGACACTTATCTGGTTAGACGCAGCCAACCAGCCAAAGGTTTATTAACGGAAACCACCCAACGAATCATCTTCTTCCGGCTTCGACATATTCTGTTCGAAGTGTTCTTCCCAGATGCGGGCCCACGGACGATCGTAGAGATCGCGCACCTTGTATTCGATCGTTGTGCCGGGTGGGACCGGTGCTGCCCGTCCATCGGTTCCCAGGAAAATCGTCTGGTTACAGTGTTCATAGGTAATCGGATTGGCGGAGGCAAAGTCGCCGGTATACGAGAAGAATCGAATGTCGCGCACCGGTGCTACAAAGGCTTCCGGATCGTAGAAAACTGTCTCATGTTCAAGGCCGATAAATTTGCCAGTGTTGTCATGACGCTCTGACCAGATTTCGATCAATTGCAGCTGACTGCTGTATTCCCAGCTGCCATGCGTGAACCAACCCTGGATATTGGAAGTCCACGTAATCAGCGTGTTGCCGTCCCAGAATCCGACCGTCTCGCCTAACCAGTGACGCACATCCTGACCCAAACGCGGCACGGCACCTTCCATGTTGAACTCACGACCGATCTGCACCTGTCGGATCGCATTGTCGGTGCCGCCCATAAACTGCACGCGTTCAGGTACGACGGTGATGTCCAACTGGCTTGGGCCGCCAGGACCCGACCACCAGCGCAGCAACCCTTCCGGTCGGCAGAACATCAATGAGAACTGCGCCGCGTTTGAATTCACCTTGTGATACATCTGCTGCACATAACGCTGCTGATAGTCCGGCGTCAGCAACGACAGAATCGTTGGCACCTGGTTCGCCCAACCGACAACCCATTGCGGTGGCTCAGCGTACTCGGCAGGCAGCGGCTCACCTTCGCCGCCGCGACGACCGCGACCGAATACGAGGTTCAGGTTACGGGTGTAGCGGCCATTCCACTCCGGCAGACTCGTCTTGCTGTGTTCAGTCGGTCCGCCCACGGCTTTGGTCTCAGCCAGAAGTGCCTGATAGTGCTCTTGTGCCGACTTGAAAGGATAGGGACTCAGAATCGCCTCGCGCGGATAGTCGCGATCACAGTAGCCCCATGACGCGGTAGCAGGATCGTTGTTCTCAATGGCACCAGGGCCGGTTGAATAATCACCGCGAATGGAATCCAGCCCTATCGGGCTGTTGCAGCGGTAATACCTCGGATCAAGCCACAACGCTTTGTCGGCGTAGAAGTCTTTGGAAGTAAACAGGTCACTAGCCAGCGGCGTTACGCCGGCAGGCGCGGCGCCACCACTGGCGGTGGCACTGACCTGGTAGTACCACGGCGTCACCGAACCAACGAACTGCTCCTCCGGATAACCATCATAGGGCGCCAGTGCGACTGGCACTGGCCAACTGCGACCGACACTTTTTCCACCGTTGCCGGGTTCTTGCGCGAAAGCACTCATCGCACCCATGGCAGCGACGATCACGAAAGCAGTTTTATTGGCAGACAGTTTTTTCATTGGGCTTCTTCTTTTTATTTGATTGCTGGAAACACGCAGGCAACGGCCTGCGGACTACGGGAGATCAGGGAGCCCAGGCCGCTGTAGCAACTGCGAGCTCACCTTCACCCGCCAACACCGCATCGGTGACACTGTCGCAATGTTTGCCCGCTGCGGGCGGCTTGCCATCGGGACATCTGAACACAGCCCCAATGCGAACACCGCCGAGCTTGCCATTGCGCAGCGGTGACAAACCCACGCTGAACACAGTGCCGCGCGGGAATGTGCTGATCGAAATTCCTTCACGCGCACTGGCGCCAGCGCTTTCCATTTCCACAGTCCATGTCACGCGCTCACCTTTGGCATCACGTGCCAGCGCATCGCGCGCCTCATTCAGCGGCACAAAGTTGATGGTGAGGTGACTGGCATCGGGGTTGATGCTTTCGACGACGCCGGTAAACACGTACTGCACCGTGCGGTCGTACATTGAGAAGGAGTGGTGGGCCAGCAGCGTTGTTGGCGTCCAACCAGCGGCAACTACCAACGCCAACTGCAAATGCCTTGTGTAGTTTCTCATTGCGCCATGCTCCTTCTCTATCGGAAGTTATAGTGCTTGTCACACGTACGTGGATTAGCGGAGCAGGGCCAAGGACCTCAGCGCGCCTGGTACGGGTTGATCGGGCTGTGCCAGATACTCCAACGATAATGCCACATCGTTAACCAGGGCTACTGCTTTCAGTGCGTGCAAGAATGCATCAGTGTCCAGCAGCCCCTGACCAAGTTCAACGACTTCGCTATCGGGATCACGGCTCGACACTGATTTCAAATGAATGCCAACAATGCGGGCTTCCAGTTGCTCTAGAGCGAGGACGGGATCTTCCGACGCACGGATTGCATTGCCGACATCCAGACACGCTCCCATGTTCGACCCACGATTGTTCAGCG
>JAZKEH010000011.1:0-1280 GCA_040387155.1 Pseudomonadota bacterium
ATATTTACCGCCCGGTTTCAGCCGCGGCTCCAGTTCGCGCAAACGTTGACCGCGCCAGAAACCAAACAGCACGCGCTTTTCTTCCGCGCGAATCAGGCATACAGGCCCGTTGGACAGGTACACCAGGTGACCCCACTTGACCTTCTCTTCCAGCTTGCCCGCCTTGCCGACTGCGCGGCGCAATAGTGTCGCCAGCTCCAGTTGCCAGCCGCTGAGCGACGCAATGTAGGCGGTAGGACTGGCGGCATTCTTCATGGAAGAAGAGGGCATGACTCTCTCGGCGTTGTACGGTTGGGCTAGCATAGCCTTGTTTGCACCGGTGGCTTCAACAAATAGCGGGCGTCGGCCCGGCACAGGCATGGAGAGCCTGGCTTTTTTATCGGGTAGGCAGAATCTTTTGTTGAAAACAGTGTCGAAGTAGTGGCTGCGTTGACAGTCATCCCCAAGTATTTGACCGGAGTCCACCCATGAAGAAGTTCCTGATTGAAAACCGTGCCTTCATTCTCATCCTGCTGGGCATGGCGTTTTTCCGCACAGCCATTGCTGATTGGAGCCCGGTGCCTACCGGTTCAATGGAGCCGACGATCTATCCGGGCGATGTATTGCTGATCAACAAGACCCTGCTTGGCCCCAATGTGCCGTTCACTGAAGGCCGGGTGTGGCAGACCGACCAGCCCGAGCGAGGCGACATCGTCACACTGACACCTCCCGGCAAGGACAGCACCTACGTCAAACGCGTCATTGGCTTGCCGGGCGACCGCATTCGTATGGAAGGTATCCAGCTGTTCATCAATGATCAGCCGGTGCCGTTGCAGATCGTCGATCGCGGCGAGACGACCGGCCTTTTGAAAGTCATTGAGCAACTGGGTGCGCATCAACATGAAATCCAGGTGGATCTTGGCATGGGGATGCGTGAAATCCGCGAAGAGATTATTGTTCCCGCTGACTCGTACTGGGTCATGGGTGATTTTCGCAACAACAGCGAGGATTCACGTTGGTTCGGCTTCGTCCACAAGGACCGCGTGATTGGCAAGGTGACCCGGTTGGCGGTTTCCATCGCCGATGAGCGGTCCTTGCTGGAAGCACCACTGAGCAAACTTGAATAGAACTTGTCGAGAACCCGGTCCAATGACCGGGTTCTTTGCTTTAAGGGGAAGCAAAATATGAGATCGACGTTATTTTTGGCGCTGGCTGCATTGTCTTCCGCGACACTTGCCCAAGACCTGCCCAAACTGCTACCTGACGACCTGTTCCGTCGCAACATCGGCACGCCGGAAATG
>JAZKEH010000011.1:1290-3331 GCA_040387155.1 Pseudomonadota bacterium
CGACAAGCAATTTCCGCCGCACAAGATCATCGACAACATCTATTACATTGGCACTGAATCGCTGGGTTCGTTCCTGATCACAACCAACGCCGGCCACATCCTCGTCAACAGCGACTATGAACGTAACGTGCCGACGCTGAAAGACTCGGTCGAGAAACTCGGTTTCAAATTTGAAGACATCAACATGATCATCGGCAGTCACGAGCATGGCGACCACATGGAAGGTGACGCACTCGCCAAACAATTGAGTGGCGCCGAGGTGGTGGCAGTGAAGGAGCAAGTGCCTGGCCTCGAAACCATGAAGCCCGGCGGCAAGGTGCATCCAATCGATCGCGTGATCAATGCCGGTGAGAAACTGACTCTCGGCGACGAAACACTGACAGCGCATCTGACGCCCGGCCACACGGTCGGCTGCACCAGTTGGGAACTGACAGTCAGCGAAGGTGGCAAGGACTACAAGGTTGTCATCATTTGCAGCATTGGCGTCAACCCGAACTACCAGCTCTACAACAATCCTGCCAATCCAACCATCGTCGACCAGTACCGCTACAGCCATCAGAAGCTGCGTGAACTGGCAGCAGATGTGCCACTGGGTTCGCATCCGGCGATGTATCGCATGACGGAAAAGTATCCACTGATTGGTCAGACACCGAATCCGTTTATCGATCCGGCCGGTTATCTGTATGAGATAGCTATCAATGAGCAGGCGATGAATCTGCGTCTTGAAGAGCAGCGTGTTGCTGCGGAACAGAAAACGCCATGAAGAAGGGGAGTCTTGTGTTCAGAACTGTGCTGCTGGTAGGGATTGCTGCTTTCACGTTGACTGCACAGGCGCAGACCGTCAGCCCGGAATCGGTCGGGTTGTCGTCCGAACGCCTGCAGCGTATCAATGAGATGGTGGAGGAAAACATCGATGCCGGCCGTATCAGTGGGGCGGTTACGTTGGTGGCGCGCCACGGCAAGATTGCGCACTTGCAGGCGCAGGGCGTGATGGATATCGAAACCGGCAAGCCAATGGAGACTGATACGATCTTCCGGCTGGCGTCGATGTCGAAGCCGGTCGCCGCGCTGGCAATCATGATGCTGTTGGAAGAAGGCAAGGTAGCCCTCAACGATCCTGTTTCGACATACCTGCCAGGTTTCGAGCAACAGCAGGTGGTAGTTCGCACCGGCGAAGGCAATGATGATTTCTATCTGATTCCTGCCGAGCGCGAGATCACGATCAAGGACTTGTTAACACATACTTCTGGTTTGATGAGTGGTCCCGTTGGGACTCGCGCCGGTAATGCCGCGTTCACTGCACGCCATCAAACCGGGTTGGCGTGGGTGGATGATCTGGGCCAGACGCCACTGGAATTCCAGCCGGGTACCCGTTGGGCCTACAGCGCTGTAGCGGGCTTCGATGTGTTGAGCCGCATTGTCGAAAAGGTCTCCGGTGTCAGTTTCGAGGACTTTCTCCAACAGCGCGTATTCACGCCATTGAAAATGGACGACATCTTCTTCTGGCCCAATGACGACCAGCGGCAACGCCTGGTCGGCTCTTACGTACTGAATGAGGCTGGCGCGCTGACAGCGCGCCCCAATCCGGATTCGATGTCGGGCGAGGTGTTCTTCTCCGGCGCCGGCGGGTTGATGGCGACGGCAGAGGCGTATGCCCAGTTCGCGATGATGCTGGCGCAGGGTGGTGAGTTGAATGGAGTACGTTTGCTCGGCACCCGCACGACAGAGCTGATGCGCTCGGCCTTTATCAGCGATGCCTTGCCGGGCCGTTCACCCGGTGAAGGGTACGGCTTGGGTGTACGGGTGGTTACTGATCCGGTGAAGGCAGGCTCCCTGTTGTCGCCGGGGACCTACGGCTGGTCTGGTTTCTACGGCACCTATGTATTCATGGATCCGCAGGAAGAGCTGGTGGGCGTGATGCTGATCCAGTCACCGATTACGCCGATGCGCCAGCGCTTCGACACAGCGGTGATGCAGGCCGTTATCGATTGAGCATGCATTGAATAGAATCGATTGGAGTTAATTGCCGGACGCTTGTTGA
>JAZKEH010000011.1:3394-10294 GCA_040387155.1 Pseudomonadota bacterium
TCGGCAAAGTAATAACGCACACGAAGGTCCTCGCTGGCCACGGGCACGCCGTCCTCAAGCCGCGGTCGCTGCGGTGTACTGGTAAGCAACCGGCGCAGACGACGCTCCAGTGGCGCTGTTGCATTGTCGCTGCGGGCGAGGATGCGCAGATGCGCTATATCACCACTCCGCGACACATCAAAACCGACGTCAAAATAGCCGTCAAATTGCTGAGCGCTGTTGTCCTCAATACCGAAGTGACCACGGCTGTGCGGTAAGGGCATGAAGTCCGGCAACGTAACAGGCACGGCCGGATTCAGCAGTGTTGCGCCCGTTGCTGCCAGTGACGGCACCTGTTGCATCAGCGACCAGGCTTCCTTGTAGACAGCGCGCGCCTCGCGATGGTGGTTGAACAGCAGATGCCAGTCAGCCAGGCTCAGCGTCGTATGCAGCAACACGGCAGGATCGGTATTGTGGAAGTTCAACTGGTAATACTGCAGGCGTTGCAGCGCATCGCGCCCTTCGCCATAGGCCAGCGAGTTGTATTGGAATTCGGCTACTGCAATGCGTGAACCAGTCATATAGGTACGGCTGTCCAGGTAGAACGAGGGATTTTCCAGCAGCCCCCGCCGATGACCAGCCAGATAGAGGTTATGCAGCAGTTTTGCCTCAAGGGCTGGCAATTGCGGATTACCGAAGTCGAGACCTGTCACGAGAATTTCGATCGCGTCGTAATAGCGGAAGCGCGCCGCATCGAGACTGGCGATCGCGAAGCCGCGTGGCGACAGAGTGTTTTGGCTGTTGCCGCCGCCCAATGAGAACCCAATGGAGTTGCTCTCGTGCACGCCACTGCTGAAGGCCTGCATGCTCCAGTCGCCAAGCCGTTCCAGTCCCGGCGTCAGTTCCTTGCTGGCAGCACCATAGTGCTGGCGCTGCAAATACAACAGATATTGTTGCTTCTCCATTGCCTGCAGCATCTGGCCGCTTGCCATCAGGCTTTCAATCATCATATTGACCACCACAAACTGGTCGGGCGCGTACAAGCCATTCTTGATGCGACCAAGAAACTCGGCTTTCTCCAGCGTGGTTAATGCTTCCTCATGCTGGCCCAATTGCTGGTAGGCGGAACTCAGCCCCAACAACTGCTCAAACAGTTCGGGGGAGTAAGGCGTTTCGACGTTCAGCATCGCGTCGATGTTGCCCTCATAGGCAGCGACGGTGGCTTCTGCACTGGCGCGATCAATCGAGGAAACCAGGGGAGCTGTCGGCAGGTTGCCCAGCAAGTCAGGCCGTGGCAGTGGTGCATCGCCGCTGAAGGGAAGGGCTGCCAACGGCGCAGTGGGTAACGGATGCGCCTCGAACAGGATGTAGTTGGGATCGTACTTGGGAGGGGCGGAAGCAGGAACCTGCGCCAAAACCGTGCCCTGCCACATCAGCAGAGTCGTAACAGGAAGACTGAGCAGCTGAAGCAGGGTGCGTGACATGTAACCTCCCTTTTATGCGAGAAAGTTTACAGCGGTGAATCGGGAAACATCAGTGAGCGCCACATGTGTGCGGATGGGCTGTTATCGAAGCCGAGACCTTCAGCCGGTTGCTTGAAGTGCTTGCCGATCAGGTCGCGGAAAGAATCGAAATCCACTTTGGCATTTGGATCAAAGGCATAGAGATCGCTGACAGTCACTTCGCGCGCAGCGTAATACCACTCGTGCTTTTTGGCCGCTTCATAGGCGGCCTGCACGTGCGGCGGTGGCACATAGTCGAAGCCATACATGCGGCGATAGAGATCGGGATAGCTATAACCGGCTTCGGCGTCGGCGAAGTAGCGCAGTGGCTGGTGATAGCGGATGGCCCACGCCGTAATCGCCGGCACATAGGGCTCGTACATCTGGGCACCGTAGTAGCCGTGATCGACGCGCATGAGTGATTGCACTGTGTCGTGCAGCAGACAGGCCAGCACGATTTCATCAGAGGCTCCGCGTTCGCGCGCCTTGTTGGCGCTCTGCAGGCAGTGATTGCTGAACTGGCCAAAACGGGTTTCGAAGAAATCTGCCAATGTTGGTTTGGCTGGCATCTCCGGTAGCATGGCGACTGTCTTTGTAGGATCGTTGACGATGAAGAGGCCGCCGACACCGCGACGGTAGTGCCGCGTCGTAATTTGCGACTTTACGTCGGCGGCACTGGGGAAATCGCCGGCACTGCCACCGGGGGCGCTGCCTTCAGCCTGGGCGTACAGCTTTTCTTCCATGAAATGTTCGAGCGCATCTGCGCGGGCTTCGTGGCTCATCAGCGCTACGGCGGCAAAACCGCCAAGCGAGGTAATCAGTTCACGTCGGTCGAGTTTTATCATTGGTTTCCCCTTGGTTCTATTGTGTGCTTTTGTCGTTCTGTCTTGTTGCTTTATTTGTTGATGTGACACCCATTACACCGCAACTAGTGGCTCTCCTGTCGATGCTGCATCAGCAGATCGCCACCGAAGTCACCGTTCTTGCTGCGCCACACTGCATGTACATGGTTGCCCATCCCTTGTACCAGATCGTATTCAAACCAGAAATCGGGTCCTTCCAACCGGTAGTAGTGTGGTTGACCGTCAGTAGTGCCGCCGAACCAGACAAAGCGCAGATCATTGACGTCGATCTGGTTCAGATAGCTCTGTGAAATTTCCGGGCGGTACACGGTGACGACTTCGCTGAGGATGCGTTGCACCAGGTCTTTCTGCGCTGCTGTCAGCGTTTTCACTTCGATGCCCTGGGGTGCCTGTTGTTTCCAGGCATCCCATGTTTCGGCTGGCTTGTTCAGGTTGCCGGACAGAATGTCGAACGGTGGATCGCCAGCGGCAATCGCAATGGCGCGTTGCTTCTCATCAAGCGCATTCACCAGGTCAAAGCCGGCCTCATGCACTTCGCGCTGATTACGGAAGCCTGCGAGCACGCCGTTTGGAATCTTCGCCGGTGATGCACCAAAGAAAGTTGGCGTTACGCTGACTTCATCCGGCGCCACGCTGAAGTTCAGCGACAGATGGTGACCTTCAAAGCGCCAGCCCCACGCAGCGTCTTCTTTCGGCTCGCCAAAGAACGCGATCGTGTAGTTTTCGGTACCGCGCGGGAAGCCCGTGGTTTCGGTGTCCTGCAGAATCTTTTCCATCTGCATGACCTGCACCGTGCTGAGGTAACCCTTGGCGCTGAGTGCGGTGTTCAGCATGTCGTGCACGAGACTGCGCTGGTCGGCTGTCATGTAGTCAAGTGGCAGGCCTTTGCGCAGATAGGGCCAGTACACATAGTTGGTGCGTGCGGTGTCAGCGTAATCCAGCGCCACCAGTTCACGACGGTTGTAGCCAACGGCAGTTTCAACGCCCGTGGGATTGCCTTGTACGGTAGCAATGAAGGCCTGGGCAGCCTTCGTCATCTCGGTACTAACGAGCTTCAGATCAGTCGCGTGATCTGCCAACGTTGGTTGCGCCGCGAGCGCCAGCAAACTGGCAAGAGAGAGAAGTTTCAACTGCTTCAACATGATTACTCCAATTCAGATTCATGACACCTGCAGGCCATGGCAGCTTTACAGCGCAGGGCAGTCTTGTATCAGACCCATTTCAGCGCCAAGCAATTGCACGGGGGCATGCTGATAGTTGGTCAGGGTGCTGACTTTGTCTATCGGCGCGGACTCGCCGGATATTCGCGATTTATTGTCGAATCAGCGCTGAAAAGCAGCAGGGCAAGTGTACTCCACCGCTGTTGATTTGGTACGGTGGCCGTCATCTTTGCACATTTGTTCCGGACCCCCTGATGACCGATCTTGCCCCCGTTTACTACCTGCCGCACGGCGGCGGCCCCATGCCCTTGATGGACGACCCGAACCATGCAGGTCTGATCCGTTTTCTGAAAGCGTTGCCTGCCACCTTTGCGAAAAAGCCGGAGGCCATTGTGCTGATCAGTGGCCATTGGGAAGCGGCACAGCCCTCTGTCTATGCAGGGAAGCAGCATCCCATGCTGTTCGACTATTACGGCTTTCCGCCGGCTACCTATGAATTCAAATACCCCGCACCGGGCGCGCCGGAGCTGGCGCAGCGTATCGCGTCATTGCTGCAGGCAGCCGGGTTGCCGTGCCTACCGGAAACGCAGCGCGGTTTCGACCATGGCGTGTTTGTGCCGATGTTGTTGATCAATCCCATGGCGGACATTCCGTGCATTCAGTTGTCCTTGTTGAAAGGGCTGAATCCTGCAGCACATTTGCGACTGGGTCTGGCGCTGCAGGAACTGCGCAAGGAGAACGTGTTGATCCTCGGTTCTGGCATGTCGTTCCATAACCTGCAGGCAGTGTTTGCCGGCGAACAGCCACAATTGCGGGCTGCGAGCGATGAGTTCCATCACTGGCTGTTGGACACGCTCAGCAACGACAAGTCACCGGAAGAGCGTTTGGCGGCGTTGGCAGCGTGGGACAAGGCGCCCTATGCGCACTTTGCCCATCCGCGTGCTGAACATCTGTTGCCCTTGCACGTGTGTGCCGGCATTGCCGGTGGCGCGCAGGCACAAGTCGTGTTCGATGAGGTGCTGATGAACCACAAGGTCGCGGGCTTCAGCTGGCACTAGCCAGGATGCTCACACCGGTGGTGCTTGTACACCAGGACCCACCGGCGGAAATTTCATAAAAGATGGATGTTGTTCCAGCCGCTGCGACAGCGCCGCGAGCGCTGGATGTTTTGCGGTCGGCAGCAGATCGGCCAGCAACGACGTGCTGAACTGCCAGGCGACGGCAGCAAACAGGCTCGCATGATTCGGTGCACCAGCAAACAATTTCGGTCGCTGCTGGATTTCCTGCTCAAGCGCCGCATAGGCATCCTGCAGTTGCCCGCGCACGCGTTGCAGCCAGGGATCGTACTGCTTGGAGGCCGGCCGTAAATTGGTTTCGTAGACCGCCTGTGCCGATTTTTCACATGCCACGAGGGCCAGGCTGACGGCGCGGTATTCGTGCTGCAGCTGGATCTGTTCTCCGGTCCACAAACTGTGACCACTGCTCAGGGCCGCTTCGACAAACTGCAGAATCAGTGACGAGTCCATCAAGACCGTGCCGTCGTCACAAATGAACGTCGGCGCCTTCACAACAGGATTGATGGAACGGAACCGCTCGAAGTGACTGAATACTGAAACGGCTTCGTGCGTAAATGTCACACCGAGCAAATCAAGTGCAATGGCAACGCGACGCACGAAGGGGGAATCAAGCATGCCGATCAGACGCATAAGGTCTCCTTGAGCTTGTGCTCAGCAATCAGAGTCGTTTCTTGCCACTCCAGGGGAGTGGATTCGAGCCCTTGTTGTCAGTCCACTCGCCAGTGAATGATTGGTAATCGGCGGAGAATTCCATGCGGGCAAAACCTTCGCCGAATTTGTCAGTCCACTCCATCGTGATTTCACGCGGCCCTTCAAAGCTGAAGTTTGACAGGCGTCCGCGATACGGACCGGTTTCTTCGTCTACGGAGTACTCGCCGGTCAGACGGCCGGAGTAATCGAATTTGAAAGTGGTAATGACCTCGTCCAGATCGCCGCCATTGAAGGCTTCACCGACGTACACGCCCTCCATGTCTTCATTGGGGCCGTTTGCAGTCAGTGCAGGTTCTGCAAATAAAAACAGCGTGCTGAATGTGACAAGTGTCAATGCAACTGCTCTGCGTATTGTCTTCATTGTAAAGCCCGGACCTTTGGATGACTGCAATGCGCTGATTCTAGCAGTGCTGCGATTGGAGTAGCATGCGGGAAAATACCAGGGGAGAAAGCGGCCATGCCGTTGCCGGATATCAAAGGGTTTTTTGGCAGGTTATTTGAACGGATCAAGGCTGCCGTCGGCAGCAGATGGCTGCGTTGGCTGGCGGCCCCCGGCGTTTTGGTTGTCGCCATTCTTGCCATGATGTGGTGGTGGGACAAGGAAGTGCCGCGTTACGACAGCCTGGTGCAGACCGCAACGGACGCCGCGGCGCGTGGCGAGCAGGTCGTGGTCGGTACGCTGACCACGGATGCGCTTATCCAGGTAGTTGATCACATGCTGCACAAGCGTGGCGGCTATCTTTCCAATGACATGATGCCGCCCGGTGTCTTGATGGACAACGTCCCCAACTGGGAGTTCGGCGTCCTCGTTCAGTGCCGCGATCTGGCGCGTGCCTTGCGCAACAGTTTCTCCCGCTCGTTGACGCAGTCGGTAGAAGACACCGACCTGGCCGAAGCCGAACCGCAACTGTCATTCACCAATGACAGCTGGATATTTCCGTCCAGCGAAGGCGAATACGCCGACGCTGTTACCTACCTGACGCGCTATCGCAGCCGTCTGCAGGATGCCGATCTCAACGACGCGCAGTTCTATGCGCGTGCTGACAACCTGGCGGATTATCTCGGCATCGTCGAATCGCGGCTTGGCAGTTTGTCGCAACGGCTGTCTGCCAGTGTGGGTCAGGTACGTATCAATACCGATCTTGGGAACGATGTTGCCGCTGTGCAGTCGCGTCCGGGTGACGAAGAGAACATGATTGAAACGCCCTGGAACGAAATCGATGATGTGTTCTATGAAGCGCGGGGGACTGCCTTTGCATTGACGGTGTTCCTGCACGCGATCGAGCAGGATTTTGGGGCTGCGCTGGATAACAAGAATGCGCGCATCACTCTGCAGCAGGTTATTCGTGAGCTGGAAGAAGCGCAGGAGCCGTTGGGTAGTCCGATGGTGCTTAATGGTTCCTCTTTCGGGTTCTTCGCAAACCACTCGTTGGTGCTGGCCAATTACATCTCGCGTGCCAATGCGACGGTTATTGAGTTACGGGCGGTGCTCGAGCGAGGTTAGAGCGCCAAGCCAGCAGTAACTTGAGCTGGCGCAAACAAAGACCAATGGACTCTTGAATCCTTTCCTGCTGGCCCCCACCTTGTATCGGTAAACGATTTCGCGAGT
>JAZKEH010000012.1:0-4441 GCA_040387155.1 Pseudomonadota bacterium
AAAGCTGAATGGCAGCTCGGGATAGATTCGGGTCCAGACTGTACGTAAGACATCAAGCGCGGCCTGGGTGTCGCCATTCAAATTGACGATCAAGTAACGGATCTGCGCTGCCAACTCATCAGGGGTATTCCTGTCCCAGCGCGGCTTGTCCATCTGGATGACGAGAGGCATGACGGGCTTGTCGAGTCCCTGAAAGCGGAAATCACCAACCACGCCGATCACGAAGTATGTGCCGATCTTCTTGCCCAGCGGCTCACGCCAGTCCATGGCTCTGACAAGACTTTCATTGACCAGCACTTTGCGGTCCGGGCTGCCATCGTAGTCCACCACGGCATAGTCTTCCGCACTGAAGGCCCTGCCGGCCGTGAGTTCGATGCCCAGCGTTTGCAGATAGTCGCCCTGGATACGTTCCCGGGCCGTCATCAGGCGGCGCGCGCGGCCCACTTCCGATTCGAGAGAGTTGGAGACTTCCTTCGTGACGTGCCCTGGCATGCCCTCGCTGTAAGCCACGCTGGCAACCGCGCTGTACTGGCCAAGTTCGGTAAGTAGCACTCCCATGCGATCGATGTACGCTGGACCTTTCACCGGCACAACGATCCGGTTAGCGCTGTCGAAGCCACGCGGAATCTCTTCGAGAAAATGCATCTGCCGATACATCAGCAGCGTGCAGGCAATGACGCTGATGGAAACCACCAGTTGCAGCAGGATCAAACTTTCCCTTACGTTTTTTGTCTGCGAACCTGAGGTGGTCTCGCTTCTGGTGTTGATCACCGATACACGCATCAGACAGTACGCGGGATAAAGGCCCGACAGCACTCCGACCACGAGCGCGAAAGCCAGCATCACACCCAGCCACGGTGGCGTAAGCAGAGCTGCGAGCGGCAAAACACTGCCCAGCAATTCGTGCAGCGGCAAGTGTTCCTGCATCAGCGCGACGATGAGCAGGGCCAGGGGAAACGCCAGCAGCGCGAAGAACACCGACTCGCCGAGAAATTGCGTGACAATGGCGCGTTTGCTCGCCCCCATGATTTTCCGGACACTGGCTTCCTTGCGGCGCAGCGGAAAGCGCG
Source organism: Pseudomonadota bacterium (assembly GCA_040387155.1). Lineage (GTDB taxonomy): Bacteria > Pseudomonadota > Gammaproteobacteria > Pseudomonadales > Pseudohongiellaceae > CAILUG01. The sequence goes on from JAZKEH010000012.1 coordinate 1,071, forward strand.
CAGTGGCAAGGTTGATGTAATTCGCACAGGCCACGAGCAGCACGATTAGCGCGAGAGCTCCATACAGCAGCAACGAAAATAAGCTGCCTTGCGGCAGATCGTTTTCGGCGTGCGAGAAGTAATGCACATCACGCAAGGGTTCCAGGTAGTAGCGAATGCTGATATCAGAGCGATCGGAGGCCACGCTTAGGTATCGCTCGAAATACCGTTTCGAGATGCTGTCGAAGGCATCAGATTCATAACCTTCGGGCATGACCACATAGGTGTAACCGGTATCAGTCAGTACCGCCTCGCCCTTGCCCATGTCAATGGCATATACCTCATCGGCTGCGGCGGGAGGTTTGGCCTGCAGAACATCGTATTTGAGATGCGTGGTATCGGGCTGATTGGCAAACACCAGAGTGACTTCGTAATCACCGTCTGTTCCGCGCAGCACTTTTCCGAGCGCTTGCCCTTCTGCGAAGTAGGCATTCGCGAAAGATTCACTCACGGCAATGGTACCGGGACGCAGCAGCGCCGCAGCCGGATCCCCGGCAATGATCGCGTGCCTGAACACGTCGAACACATTCGCATCTGCTGTGTACACATTGTCCCACGACAGCGATACATCAGCGGAGTGGTACATGCTGTAACCAACAGGCGTGAAACTCACCTGCGTCTTCACTTCGTTAAAATCACGAATCAGATTGGGCCCGAAGGTGTAATGGACCCGCGCCGAGACGCTGCTGTCCTCGATCTCGCGCGCGCCGACCACCCGGTAGATATTTTCATGGCCTGCGTAATGCCGGTCATAGCCGAGTTCATGAATAAGATAGAGCCCCATGATGACGCAACAGGCCATGCCTAGCGCCAGGCCGCCGATATTAATCGCGACAAAGGAAAGGTCACGTTTCAGGTTACGGATAAACGCAAGAAAATAATTGCGGATCATTGAATTTGCTCTTGGGGTTCTATTGTGTCGGTCATTCGTAACGCAGCGCCAACACGGGTTTGGCACTCGCAGCTTTCGCCGCAATCCCGCCCACCGTTACCCACGCGATACAAAACGCAATGGTGGCGCTGCCGACGAACATAAATGGCGTGATGTCGATGCGGTAAGCGAAGTTCTCGAGCCAGCGCGACATCGCAAAATATGCCAGCGGCCAGGCGATCAGGTTGGAGAGCAGTACCAGCTTGCTGAAATCACTCGTAAGCAGTACGACGATTCTCCACACGCCGCTTCCCATCACCTTGCGCACGCCAATCTCCTTGACGCGGCGCTCGGTATTCCAGGATGCCAGGCCATAGAGGCCGGAACATGCAACGAGGATCGCGAGTGAGGCAAGTGCAATGAAAAGTGCGAATGTACGAGACTCCGCTGCGTAGAGCCCAGAGTACGTTTCACTCATGAAACCGTAACGAAAAGGAGAACCGGGTATGAGTTGTTTCCATAGCGCCTCGAGGCTCGCAACTACACTAGCCCGATTCATACTGGTGAGCCTGACCAGCATCACGTTCGGATTAAAGCTTTCGTTCCAGAAATAGATTACCGGCTCCACCTCGCGGCGGATCGACCCGTAATGCGCATCGGCAACTACGCCCGTTATGGTATATTCATTACGCGCTTCGACACCTTGCACGATAAAGGTTGAGTAGAACCGCTGGCCTATGGCCTGCGCCGGATCACTCCAGCCATTCTGGCGCGCGGCAGTTTCGTTGATCACGATACCGCCCCGGGCAATCGGTCTATCCGCCGATAGCGGAGGTTTTCTGTCTCCCGGAAAGTCCGCACTCTGCGCACGGCCTGCTATCACTTTCATGTCGAGGGTAGAGAAATAGTCTTCACTCACCGTGACGGAACGCGCGCCGAAGGGTCGCTCCGGATCGCCTGCAACCGGAACGAGTCCGACGCCATCGGACAAGCTGCGCGTGGGTGCTGTGGTGCCGGACGAAACGGAAGTTACCCCGGCCAGTTGCATCAGTGCCGATTTCAATGTCGGATAAGCGTCGCGAGCTGCGGCATCGGGCAACTCTATGCTGAGCACGTTGTCTGGCTCAAAGCCAAGTGGTTTCGAAAGCGCGTAGTTGAGCTGATTCCTGACGACAAAACTGCCGATGATCAGGGCGATCGAAAAGGTGAACTGCAAAATAACCAATGCGGCACGGAAGCGTGTAGAACTGCGGCCCTTCAAGAGTTCGCCGCGCAGTGCGGCTACGGTCGGCATACGCGCCGCCATCACGGCAGGATGTAGGCCAGTCAGTACACCCAGCATGGTTGCGAGTAACGCCAGGACCCCCAGCCGCACTGGAGTGAAGATAGATTCGGACTCAACCGCTGCGCCAACCATCGTGCTGAAATACGGAATAAACAATTCATACAGAGGAAGTACCAATAACAGTGCGAGCAGCGCCATAAGGATGCTTTCGCAGAGCAACTGCACCGTAAGCATGGAAGTGGACGATCCGGAGACGCGACGCATCGCAACTTCGCGTGCCTTCTTGGCAAATTGTACAGTCTGCATGTTCATGAAGTTGAGGCTTGCGATCAGCAGCGTCATCACTCCAACGGCGCTGAATACCAGCAAATCGGACTTGGGCCGCTGGCTCTTCGCGGTACCCAGCATATCGTCCACGAGCGGCAGTTCGTTCTGCAGGTCTGTGGTGAAATGGATTTCGCGCAACGGTTGCAGAATCAGATCCATCTGATCCACAGGGAAACCACCTTGCTGCAACAGACTGGTGGCGTTCTGTAAAGTGGCGACGGGATTGGTGCCAGGCGCCAGTTTCACATAGTGGTAAAGAGTGTCCGAGTTGCCAGCAGTCAGAAGAGGCCCAAGTCCCCACACCTCTTCCAGATTGGAATTGTTCAAGAAGATATTTACGCCAAGATGCGAGTTGGCCGGATTATTTGCGACGATCGCACCTACGCGGAAATCATGCTTGCCGTCGATGGTAAAAACTTCACCGAGCGGACGATTCGTGCCAAAGAGCCTGAGTGCCGCTGCTTCTGTGAGCACCGCGCTGCCCGCTTCGCGAATCACAGCGTCAGGCTCGCCGGCCAGAGCTGGGTAACTCAGTACACGGAAGAAGTCATTGTCGACCATGCCCACGCTGGCAAAAATATCAGTATCTGTGACGCTCAGCTGATGCTCTCGCAGACCTATGCGCGCTACCGCTTCGATCTCGGGCATATTGGCCGCCAGTAGCATGCTGACAGGATTGTAGAACGTGGCGAAACGCGCGCCGGCAGCCTTGGAGACCCAGTTCAGGCGATAGATGCGCTCGTTGTCGGCAAAATTCGCATCGAAGCTGGTTTCGTAGCGCAGGAAACTGACGATCAACAGCGCGGTCGTCATGCCGGTTGCGAGACTCAGGATGCTGATCAGTGAGTA
>JAZKEH010000013.1:0-3632 GCA_040387155.1 Pseudomonadota bacterium
ATGACGAGAGCAGCACAGACAACACCGAGGACATACAGCAGCCACAACGGCCAACCACTGGCGAGAACGAAATCGCTGTCAGCAAATGCTTGCTGGGGATACTTGAAGAGAAATTCCAACATACGACGTTCGACAGCCTTGAGCCGCGTGAGCAGCCTGGAACGGGACAGCTTCCCGCCCTTGTCTGCCGGAAGTTACCACCATTGATAAGTGTGTCCAAGCTGACCGGAAATTGCCTTCCGGCTTTCCTTTTTTCTGCCTTGTTGTCTTTCGCGTGTTGCTGGTGCGCAGAACAGGGGTTTATGCTGCGGTGGCACTGATGGTGCTGGGTGTCCCGCATTCACTCGCTTTGTAACAACAGCCATCAGGCTACAAAAAAAATATCAGTCCCGATTCGAGGACATCGTAATTTACAGAGGAGCCTACCCCCCATGTTCCACCTGATTTAGTTCGAACGCATGAAGTTCAAACGCGTGTATCGATTGTTGCTGTTGATGATGATGGCAGTCCTGACCCCTGCTGCGTTCGCCCACCACAGCTTCGCGATGTTCGACAGCACCAACCAGATCAAATTCACCGGCAAGGTAGCCGACTTCGATTGGACCAATCCGCACGTCTATATAGAGATGGATGTCGCCCAACCCGATGGCACCACCAAGCACTGGACCATTGAGTGCGCCAACATCAGCATCCTGGGTCGTCTGGGCTGGACCTTCAATATGATCAAGCCGGGTGATGAGATAACCGTCATTGTGGCCCCGCTGCACTCGGGCCAGCCGGGTGCCTTGCTGAAACAGGTCACGCTGCCGGACGGCAAAAAGATGGGCAACGGCAACCCCGCCGGTGCCCCTGATCCGAAACTGGTGGAGGGTTAAGTCATGCAGAAATTGGCTCCCTTTTCGATCAAAGCCCTAGCAATCACTGGCTCTGTACTGGCTGTAAGTGCCTGCCAACCTACTCCGACGGATGTGGTCACCACGGCAACAGCGGTGGTAGATACCGCCACCGCTCCAGCGGCGGCAGCTCCCACTATTGATGGCAAATGGTTCGCCTATCCCGGCCAGGTTGACCCGCAGGAGCGCACCCTTGAGGCGCCTGCTCCCATCCCGGAACCCCCGCTGAAGCCGGAGTTTATGGAAAGTTGGCGCACCTTGCGCACCGAGCTGGCCGCCGCCGAAGCCCGCGGCGAGCCCATTGCCTCCGGCTATACCCACTGCCTGCCCGACGGCATGCCCGCCATGATGCAGGGCATGTTCCCGATGGAAGTGCTGGAAAGCGAAGGCCAGGTCACGATCATCCAGGAGGCCTATCAGCAGATTCGCCGGGTCTATCTGGAAGGCGAGCTGCCTGCCTGGGAAGAGGCCGAACCACGTTTTTGGGGTCATTCCACCGGACGCTGGGAAGGCGATACGCTGGTCATCGACACGGTGGGCATCAAGGAAAACGTCATGTTCCGCAACGTGCCGCACTCGCCGGCGATGAAGATTTCCGAGCGCATCCACCTGATTGACGAGAATCACATGGTCGATGAGGTAACGGTGACGGACCCTGACTATCTGACCGCGCCGTGGGAGTGGACCTGGATGTATGTGCGCCGCCCCGGCTACAAAATGTATGAGTACGTTTGCGAGAACAACCGCGAATTCGCTGATCCTGAGACAGGCGAGGCAAGACTCCGTCTATTTGGTGGCGAATAGCCGGGAAAGTCTATCCATCTTCTGTTATCCCGCAGATAACGGCTGGTTGAATCGCCAAAATAGGTGTCAGAGTCGCAATTCCTGTTTTTTTACGACTCTGACACCTATTTATATACAGGAGCTGCGCCACCGCCTCCTGCAGGGCTCCGGCTAAAGCGGCGCGGGTAAGGAAACACAAGAATCCGGTTACCCGAGCGACATGATCCTGTCAGAATCCGCGTCCTGATTTTTTTGAATTCTGCCTAGACAGGAGTAAGTCCATGCTGGTCCCCGAAGCCATCGCGCGCATTCTCAAAGCCGAAGGCGTGAAATACCTTTTTTGCTACCCCCTCAACCCCATCATCGAAGCTGCGGCTGCCGTCGACATTCGCCCCATCGTCGTCCGTCAGGAACGCACCGGCGCCCACATGGCCGATGCCTTCAGCCGCATGACCAGTGGCGATGAGATTGGCGTGTTTGTGATGCAGCATGGCCCCGGCGCCGAAAACACCTTTGGTGGTGTGGCGCAGTGCTTTGGCGAATCCGTCCCCGTGTTGTTCATGCCCGCCGGTTACAACCGCAACGTGGCCCAGTACTTCCCCAACTTCAATTCCGTGCTGAACATGAAGCACATCACCAAGTGGGCCGAGCCGATCACCACCGGTGCAGAAGTCGCCAACATCATGCGCCGCGCGTTCACGCAGTTGCGTAATGGTCGCCCGGGTCCGGTGCTCGTCGAAATTCCCTGGGATGCGTGTAAAGAAGAAGCAGACATCAGCTCTTACAAGCCCGTGTACAAAACCCGTACCGCACCCGATCCGGATCATGTGAAGTCCGCAGCGCGTGAACTGGCGGCTGCCACCAAGCCAGTTATCTACGCCGGCCAGGGCATCCACTACGCCAAAGCCTGGCCCGAGCTGAAAGAAATCGCCGAATTGTTGAATGCACCGGTGACGACATCCATCGCTGGCAAGAGTGCGTTTGATGAAACCCATCCACTCGCCCTTGGCTCGGGTGGTCATGCAACCACACGCATGGTGTATGACTTTTTATACGACGCGGATTTGATCTTCGGTATCGGCTGCAGTCTGGCCATCTCGTCGTTTGCCACGCGCATGCCACCCAACAAGCGTTACATTCACGCCACGCTCGATCCGGTTGATCTGAACAAGGACATCCAGTCCGAGATCGGCATTGCCGGTGATGCGAAGCTGACGCTGCAAGCAATCATTGCTGAATTGAAAACTCTCGATTTGGGCAGGGCAAAAGCGCGCAAAGAATCCACGCCGGCAGCAATCGCCAAAGGTCGCGCCGAATGGATGGCTGAATGGCTGCCGAAGCTGACCTCTGAGCAATCACCGATGACGCCGTACCGCGTCATCTACGAACTGAACAAGCTGGTCGACAAGAGCAAGGTCGTCATCACGCACGACGCCGGCAGTCCGCGCGATCAGTTGATTCCATTCTGGGAAGCCACGCATCCGCTGACCTACATCGGTTGGGGCAAGACAACCCAACTCGGTTACGGCCTGCCACTTGCGATGGGCGCCAAACTCGCGAGACCTGATCATCTCTGCATCAACCTATGGGGCGATGCCGCCATCGGTTTCACCGGCATGGATTTCGAAACCGCCGTACGCGAACGCATTCCAATTCTCTCCATCCTGTTCAACAACTTCAGCATGGCGATGGAAATTCCGATCATGAAAGTGTCGGATGCCAAGTACAACACGTGCGACATCAGCGGTAATTATTCGGATATGGCGAAAGCGTTCGGTGGCTATAGCGAGCGCATCACGGATCCGAATGACATCGTTGCAGCGTTGAAGCGTGGCATTGCCGCTACTGAACGTGGTGAAGCGGTGTTGCTGGAGTTCATCACCTGCAAGGAACTGGCGATGTCGCTGATTTATTCGAGTTATGGCGGAAGCAAATAGTAACGTCCATGGTTGTCAG
>JAZKEH010000014.1:0-10812 GCA_040387155.1 Pseudomonadota bacterium
CGTGCGATAGAACTCGACACCGTCAAGCAAGGCGACAACAGTATTTTCAAATTCCATGTTGGGCACTTCACGCGCCAGTGCCAGATCGCCAATGGTCAATTCGTATTCACCATCGGCCAGGAAGTTATGCTGCACGCTGACACCACCGCGCGTGCCAAACGGCATGCCTTCGTTATGGCGTTGCTGCGAACCGGTGCCCTCGATGCCGCGTGGCGGCAGCGAAATGATCATGTCGGCAACGTTGCCATAGGTTTCCATGATCGGGATCGGGCGACGATCACCGATGGCATCGTGGGCAATCGTGCGGGCGGCATTCAGATACTGATCAATAAAGGCGGGTGATACCTGCAGCGCTTCGGCGTTGTTGTCATAACCATTTTTCAGGTTGTCGGCGGGCAGGTATTTTTCAACATCGATGTCCATGCCGAGCAAGTCACGAATGGCGTTGGAATATTCGCGACGGTTCAGACGACGCAATGGCACGCGGCCGGCGGGTTCGTCAGTGGCGGCCTTGTCGATAGTGGTTTCGAGGAAACTGACGAGCTTGCTGACATCTTCGTTGGCAGGACGCTCATTGCCCGGCGGCGGCATCAAACCACCGCGCAATTTCTTGATGGCGGCTTCCCAGACCTTGGCATCAGTGGGGATCGTATCAGGCGACATCGTGTCCATGGCCAGGCTGCCTGCCCAAACTTCAGTGTTGTGACATTTGAAGCAATAGGTTTCGAGGGTGTGCCACTGGGCATCAGCCTCGGCGGCAAACGCAGAAACGCCCGGCAGCGCAGTGCCAAGAGCAAGAACAACGGCGGCATGGATGCGGCGATTGATCATCTAGTTTTACTCCAAAAAAATTCGTGACCTTGGGTGTCGAGTATAAACCGACTTTGGCCTTAACAGGATGAGGAGTTTGCCTTTAAGATGGGGTGGTGGACTGCTCTATACTCCATCAGGTGAATTAAGAAGCGGGGTTCTGGAATTGCTCCAGGACGCAGCCTTTTTTCACATCTGCTTATCCATAATTCTTACACATACTTTCAGAGGAAACAGACATGCAACGGCTCACTACTGCCCTGGCCCTGGCGGCACTCGCCACTCCTGCACTTGCAGCTCCCGAATACGTGACGATCAGCATGGAGATCGATGTGGCCAAACCCGCTGCCGAGGTCTGGGCCAAGGTTGGTGATTACTGCGACATTGCCGAATGGTTGAAGCTGGATTGCGTCATTACATCTGGCGATGGCGGCATGGGTACCGTGCGTGCGCTGGCTGGTGGTCGCATCAGTGAAATCCTGATCGCGCAAACCGAGCTGTCTTACGGTTATACGCAGCCTGCAGTGGAAGGCCAGTTCTACAACCTGTACCACGGCTTCATGGAAGCACGCCCGGTAACGGCTACCACGTCCAAGCTGCTGTACACGCTGGTACTCGACGAATCCGACAAGGCTGACCAGGCAGCGAAGGATGCTGACGTTGCGCGTCGTCGTACGTCGTTTGAAAATGCATTGAAGAACATGAAGACGATTGCTGAAGCTCCGTGATGCCTTTTGGCAGTGATTGAAAAGAAAACCCCGCTCTGCGGGGTTTTTGCTTTTTGAATTGTCAAAAAAGTTTCCATTTATTTCCTGGGAATTCATTTTCCTTGTGGTGCTGATCGCATAAAGCCAGCACCAGATCTACTGTAAATTCTCAATAAATTAGCCGAATCGTGAAGGCTGTCACAACTCGGGCAATTGCAGGTTTTCACAAACCCCATTCAAAAATTTTTTCAGTACGATGCCGCCACTGTTGCGAAAGTACGTTTTGAAAACTTCAATCGGATGAGGAAACAAAGATGAAAAAACTTTCAATGGTTCTGGTGGGCGCAGTGCTGAGCATGGCTGTACATGCCGCAGAAACGGGCAAGGCTCCTGACAAGGTGCCGAACAAGGTTTCGGATCGCGTCAGCGGCAGTCCGAAGGCCAATTTCAACACTGATGAGCTGACAATTCCCTGTGTGCGCATAGAGAGCCTGAGTGCAGAAACCGAAGGTGCTTTCTACGACATCGTGCTGAAGCGTCGCGGCAAATCCTTCAACTATGAACTGACTGCGGCGGATGCCGAAGATCCGGTCCAGTGCCAGCGCATCGCCGACTTTGCCGATTTCGAGGAAGATGAAGAAGATGAACCTGAACTGCTGGCGCAATGCGCTGCAACCGCGACTCGTTCAAAAGTTGCTGTTCAGAGCAAGGAATTGGAAGCAGGCGACTACTACGCCATCGTAACTTCCGGCGACAACACCATCGAAAGTGAAGTGAAGACCACGGATGAAGGCGAACTGGAATTTGATTTCGACAGCGATAGCGCTGCTGTTATTGCCGGTGCCGAAGCCATTGAAGATGACTTCATCACGGATGACGAAGTAACCGTGGAACTGTTCTCCGAAGCGGATGACGACGAAGCGTTGCTGACTGCAACGGCAACCTGTCTGACTGCCGGCTAGGCTGGAGCAAAAAAAAGCCCCGGCAACGTGCCGGGGCTTTGCTGGCTTGCATGACAAGCCGGCAGGACGTCACTCAAACAGCATCATTCAACGTACAACCCTTTCACGAACCTACAATGCCGCCATCCCTGCGGGTGATCACAACGGTGGCATCACGCGGAACCGACGTATCGGGATTCGGATGCTGCAGGTTGCAGAACAGCGTGCGGCGATCAGGCGTCATCGTGATGCCGGTTACTTCCGCACCGGCAACCCCTTCAAACAGGCGACGGATTTCACCCGTATTGATATCGGCCACCAGTAACTGGTCGTTGAGACCATCGCGCTGCAAGCCATCGGTTTCGATGAACAGGCGACCGTCAGGGTCGGCCATCAGGCCATCCGGTGAAGCAAAGGATTCTTCGGTGCCGTGAGTCGCACTGGCCAGTGCAAAAATATCCCACTCGAATGTCAGACCGAGGTGATCATCACTGTCGAGCCAACGGATGATGTGACCATCCGGATTCGGTACTTGCGGATTGGCGCCGTTGGCGACTTCGCGGCGGGTGTTGTTGGTGAGCGTGCAATAGACAAGGCCGTTGGGTCCCACGGTAGTCCATTCGGGGCGATCCATCGGCGTGGCGCCGAGCACGTCGGCAGCCAGACGCGTGTTAACCAGAATCGTCGCCTGATCAGCGAAGCGGGCAGCAAGCGCAGGATTGCTGATCGTCAGTTCCAGCCACTGGCCAGTACCGTCGTCCTTGAAACGGGCAACATAGAGTTTGCCGTGATCAAGCGGGCTCTTGCCCTGGGCTCGCATAGCGCGCCAGTTGTCGTCGGAGACGAACTTGTAGATGTATTCAAACCGCTCGTCGTCACCCATGTAGCCCACAATGCGACCGCCACGACCTTCGACGATGGCAATACCTTCGTGTTTCATGCGGCCCAGTGCTGTGCGTTTGACGGGCGGTGCCAACGGATTCAGAGGATCCAGTTCCACGATCCAGCCAAAACGGTTGCTCTCATTGGCGTAGTCGGGATTCGACAGGTTGAAGCGGGCATCAAACAAATGCCAGCCATAGCCGCTGCCTGCGGCCATGCCGTAACGACGCTGGGCTTCGTTGGCAGTCCAGGGGGCGGTGGCGCCGAAATAGCCGTTGAAATTCTCTTCGCACGTCAGATACGTACTCCACGGCGTATTGCCATTGGCGCAATTGTTGACGGTACCCAGCGGAGCATTGCCGGCCGCATTGCTCAACAGCGGTGAATTGGCCGCCGGACCACTGAAGGTGACTGGCGAATTCACATGGATGCGACGTGCATAGTTGCTGGCATTGGTAATCCACTTGCCATTGCGGCCCTGGCGCATGATCTCGATCACCGACAGGCCATGGGCGTACTGCGAAATACGCACGTCATTGAGGTTCGACGGCGTGTTCTTGCCGAGCACCACAATGTTGTCGCCATACTCGTGATTGATTACCAGCAAGCCATGCGAGCTGCGGTTGTTGAGCGGCAAAAACCACATGCCGTCGTGGCCAATGCCGATGGTGTCGGTACTGCCCGGGGCAATCGGTGCGCCCCACGGAATGATGACTTCATATTGGTAGTCGGCAGAGATGCGCGGTGTGTTGCCACCACCGCCGGCAAGCGGCACGGGGCGGAATCCGACCAGTTGGTGGCGCGTCTGCCAGTGGGTTTGGCGTTCCGGAGCAGCCAGCATTGAATCGGACATGAAGAAAGCGGCAGCGCCGCCGATGCCACCTGCCAGCAGTTGTCTGCGGGAGTGGGCTACAGCGAGAACATCGCTGAAGCTGGGGTTGGAGGATTCATTGCTGATGCTGTCGTCGTCATGGTGGCTCATGTTGCTGTCCTTTTGCTGTCCGTATGAAAAAAAATCGGCCGCGGGTTCGGGGCGGCGAAACTTTAGTCAGGCCAGACCAGTGACAGGTAAATCTTCGTTTAAGTTTGGATAAATGCGAATGCTTATGCGGGTACGGTGTGCATCACCGCACGGTTGCGACCAGCCTGCTTGGCGACATACATCGCTGCATCGGCAAATTGCAGCAACTCGCCGGCAGAACCAAGCGACGCACCCTTGCGGCTGCAGTAACCGAGCGTCGCGGTGAGCCGGCACAAGGTACCGTCGGGCAGAATGATGAACAGCTTCTCAACGGCATTCCGCAGCGCTTCCGCCACCTGCTGCGCGTGCGCGTCGCTGACACCCGGCAGTACGGCAATGAATTCGTCACCGCCGAGCCTGCCCACCAGATCGCTGCTGCTGCGCAAGGCTTTTTGCAGGCAGTTGGCAACGGCCTGCAGGCATTGGTCCCCGGCACTGTGGCTGTTGCGGTCGTTGATCAGTTTGAAGTCGTCGAGATCAATCAGCACCACCGTCAGCCAGCGGTCGTTCTTGCGACAGACAGTGATTGAGAGTTCCAGCGCTTCCATGATGCTGCGACGATTGGCGATGCCGGTCAGCGAATCGTTGAAGGCGAGTTCGCGCAGTTGTTTCCGCAGCAGGTTGTTCAGTTGTTCGTAGAAGATAACGAACACCGTCGTGACGATGGTCGACAGCACAATCCAGAAGGTGCGCAAGAGGGTTTCGCCTGGCTGCGGATCGCTGATGCCGAGCATGGGCAGTTGGTCGGCGAAGACTGGCAGCAGCAGGACATTGGTGCAGAGCAGCACTGCCACCATGCTGGCGGCTTTGCCATCCAGCAACAGGCCGGTCATCAGGGGTGACACCGGGACCAGATAAATGAAGTAGCTGTGCACGCCACCGGTAATGGCGATAAGCGGGGTAACGGCGACATAGCAGACGCCGATCATCAGCCAGGCACTGTTATGGGTGACGTACTTCTGCTGGATCAGGAACCAGGCTGCCAGGGCCAGCACCAGATCCACCACACCCCACTGCACGATGCGGATGTGTTGCGGATAGAGAAAAGGACAGGTCACCAGCGAAATGGCAGTAATTGCCACCAGCAGGCGAGCGGAAATTTCCGTCAACCGGCGTCTGATGATCGCTGTGCTGATAGTAGTTTCCAGAAACCACCTCGTAACCAGCGGGATCCCGCATCCCTGAGAGCCCCAGACTGTGCCAGAGTCACGTCCGGGCAGCCATTGGCATACTGAAAAAGTGGAAACCGAATCACGAAACTGGTGAACTGTGTGGCATTGCAGGCAAGACGATGAACGATCGACCCAAGAATGATGAGTAATACCGACGAAACCACGCCAGTCAACAAGTTGGGCCGCGAGGTGCTTTACGGCGCCCTGAGCATTTCCGCGATTGGTGTCCCCTTGCTGAGCGCACTGGTGATAGCCAACGCAATCAAGCTTGGCTATTTCAATTCCACAGTGCTTGGCATTTGTCTCGGGACAGGTTTGTTCCCGTTGTTGTGGCTGCTTCGCAGGCGCTTGCCTTTCGGCTTTGTTGCCATTGGTTTTATCACCCTGCTGGGACTGGCCACGTTTGCGTTGCAGTTGCGCGGCGGACTGACCACGTCGACCGGAGCAATTCCGGTGTTGATGATTGTGCTGTCGGGGTTGGTGTTCGGCCGGGTAGGTAGCCTGTTATGCCTGCTGATTTCGCTGCTGTCGCTTGGCTTTGCCGGTTTTCTCGTGGTCAATGAGCTCACGTCACTGGTCAACCCCACAGCATGGGATCCCTATCTGCCACAAACCTGGGTGCGCGCCGCCGTCGTGATGCTGGTATTTGGCAGTGGCATTGCGGCCGCCATCATCTATGTTTTTGAAAGCATGGAACGGGAGACGCGTGTCCTGCAGCAGGCGCTGCAGCGCGAAGCCGCCGAACGTACCGCGAAGGAACTGGCGGAAGGTGAACGCGAACATGCCCGTCGGGCTCTTGCCGAGTCGCACCGGCTGGAATCGCTGGGTCGGCTGGCGGGTGGCGTTGCACATGATTTCAACAACATCCTCACCGTCATCATGGGCAACGCCGAACTGGCGCTGACCGAAGCCCGCGCCCATCCGAAGCTGTCCATCTACCTCGATGAAATCCAGCGCGCCTCCATGCATTCTGCTGAGTTGACGCAGGAACTGCTGATGTTGAGTCGCAAGGATCTGGCGAATCCGCAGGTGATAAACCTGTCTGACTTCCTGCAGAAATTACGCGCAACCATACAGCGCGTAATCCCCAGCGACATCCAGCTGGTGCTCGATACCGGCGTGAAAAACGCACTGATCCGGGTGGTGCCAATCAATCTTGAACGTGCGTTGCTGAACCTGGTGGCAAATGCGCGCGATGCCATTGCCGGCCATGGTCGGCTCAACATTGTGGTGGGCATCCAGCCTGCCGCTGATGCAGGCCAAATGCCGATGGTAAGTCTCAGTGTGAAAGATTCCGGTTCCGGTCTGGATGCCGAAACCCAGCAGCGCATGTTCGAACCCTTTTTTACAACCAAGCACGTGGGCAGCGGCACCGGGCTTGGCCTGACACTGGTGCAAAGCTTTGTGCTGGATGCCAATGGCAGCATCTCAGTGCATTCAGCACCGGGCGAAGGCACCACGATCACCTTGCTGTTTCCTTGTGTCGAAGAGGGGGTGTCGGCGCAGAAAGCAGAAGTGCTGAGCGGTGACAGCCCCATGATCAATGTTGGACTGGGCCGCACGATCTTTGTTGTCGACGACCAGTTGCCGGTGTTGGCGACCATCACGGCTTGCCTGGAGTTGGCAGGTTTCCGCATCATCGGTGCCAGCGAAGGCGATACGGCAATGCGAATGGTAGAAGACAAGGCAGTGCAGTTTGACTTGCTCTGCATCGACGGCGTGATTCCCGGCGCCTCGTCGGCAGCGATTATTGCGCGACTGCGCGAGCTGCGCCCCGGCATTGAAGTGGTGTTGTGTTCCGGCTATGTGGATGAAGAGCTGTTGTTACGCGGCATCCAGGTGGGTGAGCTGACCTGTGTGCGCAAACCATTCCGTCCTGCTGAGCTGGTGGCAGCAATCCTGAAAAGGCTCGATAAAACTGCCTAGGCGCAGGGCAACTCCTCACGATTGCCGTAATAAATCTGCCCCGTATTGAAACCCTTGCTCCGCAACAGTTCTGCATTCGCCTGTGTCGCGTCCACTGCACGATTGTACGCATGATTCCAGCGCCGCCAGTCGTGCTGACGCAGCAGATTGTCGTTGCCTGGTGTCAGCCATTGCCCGATCAGCAGCGTGGCAATTTCGCACTGCGACTGCGCCGGCAGTTGCGGGAAATATTCCAGCAGGGTTGGCACGGCATCCGCACCCAGGTTCGACAGGTAAATTGTATCCAGCGTCACCGGATCACTCAGCGAACGTTCGATGTTGACGCGGGTGACCAGTGCTGCGGGGTTCATCAAGGCCAGCGCCAGACAGACTGCCATACCCATGCCGGCAACACCCGACGCAAACCCTTCACTGCGATTGCGCAGCACTGTCGATGCAAACAGCAGCAGACAACCTGTCAGCCACAGCATGACAGCGCTGGCCATGATGCGGTCGATGCTGAGACCGAAACTCACGATGTAGAACCCCATACGCTGCACAGCCGAGGCGAGCAGGATAAGCACGCACACCAGCAGCAGTGCAGCAAAGCCGGCATAGAGCCGTTGGTTGCGTGAAAAGAAGGCCAGCAGTTGCAGCACTATCAGGGCCAGCGCGGCAATCCAGGCGAGTTGAAAGAAGCCACGGCGCGCGTAGTCTGCGATTGTCAGCCCGGTAGAGCGGGTAATGCCGTCTGCATCCTGCAACAGGTGACCCAACTGCAGTGCGGCGAAGACCACGAACAGCAGCGCCAGCAAGCCCATCAGAACGCTCACTTCCACATCGCCCAGGCGAAAGTTGATGGTCGGCAGCCTGGGCATGCTGCGCTCGCGCCAGGCGGCAGCGAGCAGACCGAAACACAGCCAGCTGAGGAACAGTACCAGGAACAAATGCTCCAGCGTGGATTCAGAAAGCAGCGCAGGCAGCTCTCGCAAATAGCTCTCGAAGGTGGCGTCGGCAGCAGCAAACAGACGGGCAAACAGCAATAACAGCGGAATCGCCAGCAGGGCGCCGCGCAAGGCAGGCCAGGCGAATGCCGGAGCGGAGGCGGGTTTCAGTTCCAGTCGGCTGAGCAGCGGAAAACCGCCAAAGGCTGCCTGCAGCGGCAGCATGATGTGCGTGAGCAGTTGTTGCGAAATGGCGGCCTCGCGGAAGCCGATACGAACAGTACGCAGCAGTATCTGTGCGGCAGCACTCGCAATGACGAGCAGCAAGGCTGCATCAAGAATGGGTAGCGCCGACCACAGGCGCAGCGCGGCAGCCAACAAGGCAACGCCACCCCAGAGGAGAAGTTGGCCGGGTGCGAGCGAGCCTTGTTGCCGCGTCAGCCAGAAAGCCGCTGGCAACAGCAGGCCAAGCAGAATCAACAGCGCCGGCCCAGTAAGGCCATTGCTATAGACCAGTTCGTCGCCGACGACTCCCAGCACCAGTGCAAACAACAGCGTTTGGCGGGGCAGGGAGCTGGTGGAGAGAGGGGCAGTGAACGGAGAGCTGGTGGACAAAGACATGGGAATTTTTCAAGTAGTCAGTGATCAGGGTTGCAGTCGCGGAAGCACTCAACCGGGGATTTGCAGTCCCACATGGTTGAGTACTCCCGCGACCTTCTCTTCCTGCATAAGCGGCGGATTTGAAATCCGTCGCTCAGCCGGATCTTTTCACTGCACCCAGCAGCGCTTCCATGTGCGTCACGTAACGATTCAGGGCGGCGCGACCACTGCTGCTGAGTCGGTATTCGGTGCGTGGCAGGCGGCCTTCATAGCCCTTGCTGCACTCGACATACCCGGCTTCTTCCAGTTTGCGGGCGTGCACGCTCAGGTTGCCGTCGGTGATTTGCAACAATGATTTCAAGTCATTGAAGGTCATCACTTCGTTGGCCGCGAGCGCACTGATCATGGCGAGGCGGGTGCGTTCATGGATGAGTTTGTCGAGGCTGGTGGCCGGTTCGTTCTTGGCTACCTTGAGCGCCGGTTTTACAGGTTTGACCGCTGTGGCCGCCTTGGTGCTGCGTGAAGAGTTAGCCGCCATGTTGTCTCCAGATCAGTAGGCCGAAAATGATGTGCAAGCCGCCGAAGCCAAGCCCCAGGCTCAGGTTCATGGGAGTGAGGCCGAATACCTGCAACGAACCGAGCACCACAAACAAGGCGCCCATCACCGGAATCAGTTTTATCGAATGGGCACCGGCCGTCATGATGGCGGCGCCGTAGAGAGTCAGCCACAAGCCCGGCAGCAGCAGCGTGTGGCCTTGCAGGTGAAAGGCCAGGGTAACGACGGCTCCCACCGCCATGGCTGGCAGGAAGGCGAATATCAGCCGGCGGCCACTGCCCGTCCACAACGACTTGCCCTGCACACGCGCTTTTTCCGACGTCAGCATCAGCATGACGGTGGCCGCCAGCAGGGCTTCCAGCATCCAGGTCAGCAACCATGCATCAGCGCTGGGCTGTTTGGCCGCTAACCACGATGCCACCAGCGCCGTAATGCCACCCAACACATAACCCTTGCCCGACACATCGGTAAACGCCGTGGCGCTTTCCATCGTGGCGCGGATGAAGCGCAGGTTGTCGGCGGCAACACCGTGCAGCGGAACCGGAGCTTCTGTCTTGGTGGGGGTTTGTTTGTTCATGGTGTATAGCTTCGCCGGCAATTTTTCTTGTGTCAAGTACTTTGCTTAACAAAGTTTAGTAAACAATTGTTACCGCAAATGGGTGGCAAGACGAATTTGTTGGTGAGTAACTTCGACTTGGGCTGCTAGGTTGGGCTATAGTTCAAAGGCGTTCGATAACAGTCACATACAAGGTTGGGCGCGCGCGATTTCCCGTAGATTCTCCAGCTCGATTCGTTAGTTGGATCAACAGTTGGAATCATTAGCAAAAGGAACCTCTGCTTGAGTTATTCACGCACCAAAGTCCGCAGCCACGACCTGCTGGGCCAACGCATTCTGGTGACCGGCGGCGCCGGTTTTCTGGGTTCGCATCTGTGCGAACGCCTGCTTGCCGACGGCCATGAAGTCATCTGTGCCGACAATTTTTTTACCGGCAACAAGAATAATGTAGAACACTTGCTGACGAATCGCCGTTTCGAGCTGATTCGCCACGACATCACCTTCCCGCTGTATCTGGAAGTGGACCAGATCTACAACCTGGCCTGCCCGGCTTCGCCCGTGCATTACCAGCATGATCCAGTACAGACGGTTAAGACCGCTGTGCATGGCAGCATCAACATGCTGGGTCTGGCCAAGCGTACGCGTGCGCGCATCTTCCAGGCATCACCTTCGGAAGTGTATGGCGATCCGGAAATCAGCCCGCAGCCAGAGAGTTATC
>JAZKEH010000015.1:0-2980 GCA_040387155.1 Pseudomonadota bacterium
GCTGGTGCTGATAGCGATTTCTTTCATCTTCGGGCCCCTGCGCTCCGCCAGCATGGGGTCGCGCGTGTTCACCGCAGTTTCGCTGGGATTGGTAGTGACGATAGTGCAGCGCTTGTTGCAGGAAGTCAGTCTGGTTTATCGCCTGCCGCCGCTGTCGGCAGTGCTGTTTCCAATCTTGTTGTGCATGCTGGTGGGCATTCTGTTGTTGCGGCGACGGGTGTAGCGGCTAGTCATTGCTCTCAAACAGCGGTGCTTCAATGATGAACTCTGGCTCGGCGTTTTCCGGTTCGCTGTGCGGTTTGAATTCAGGTTCTTCGTAGCGGGCGGCTGGGCCATCCATCTGCTTATCCCGGAACCTGATTGTGCCTTTGAAGTCGATGGTTACCAGTCCGGCGAGCAGCGACAGTCCGCCGCCGCCGAACTTCAGTATCGGTACTGTGCCGCTTTTGTTGACGGTATTCAGCCGTTGGTACTGGCTCGCTTTCAGGAAGTAGCGCTCGCTGGCAAGTTCTCCCAACACACCTCCCTTTTCGATCATTGCATGTAGCTCCTTGCCTTCCGCTTCGAGCTCATCGGCGATTCGCTTGTTGCGGTCGTAACCAGTTACCCAGTCGGTGAATGTTTGATCCAGGTCCTTCTCAATAGCGACTTGTTGCTCCGTCTTCGCTTCTTCTCCCGGTGGACAATCCTGCACTTCATACCGATTGCGATAGCGTTGGCATTCGCTCACAAAGTCACGCATGCGCGTGCCCTGTAAGCTGGCTACATAGTCGGTAATGCTTTGTTGCAGAGTAACTGTGTCGATGCTGTCGGCTGGGCTGTTGGGAGTGCCGGCCGTTGCTGGTTCCGTCGTTCCGACAGCGTCAGTTGCAACAGGAGGCGTTCTGTTCGCCGGCGTAGGCGTTAGTGGGAGAGGTGATTGAGTGGGGGCTGGCGTGGGACGAGCAGGGGTCAGCGCGTTTGCAAGTGCAGCAGCAGAGCGACGGGCAGCGGATGCACGTTGCGGATTGGTGGTCACCACGTTGACAGTTACCGGCGGCGGCAGGTCTGCTGTCCCCGTGTCGGACGATGTTGGTATCTGGAAAACCGCAATAGCCAATACCACGCCCGCATGCATCAGCACGCTGGCGACCAACGCCGGTCTCAAATGTTTTTTTTGCGATTCCATCGTAGCTGCTATGACTTGGCGTCTGCAGATTAGTTCAATGGTGGCAGGAATAAGGCCGAAGTGTCGTGCAAGCCAGACAGTAAATCGCTGGTAAATGCTGCTGCAGCGTTGAACGTTTTCTCTGCAGCTCTGTCTCAGCTACGGCAGGTTTGCTCTCCATGTTGCGCGAAAAAGGCTATAGCATTCGCTGGCCGGAATAGAACTACTACAAGGAGTACAGTGTGAAAGAGAGTTGTGTGAGGGAGAGTCGCGTGAAACGTTTGCTTGGAATTTTGTTGCTGGTTTCGTCTGCGCTATCGTTAACACAATCGTTAGCGCAACCAGCAGCGCAACAGGAACCACCCGAGGAAGTCATTGTCACCGGCCGTCTGCCGGGTCCGGCGCTCTGGCGAGTCAGCAATCCTGATGATCACGTGCTGTGGGTCTTTGCTTCGTTGTCGCCGATACCGAAGGACATGGTGTGGGAATCGCAGCGGGTTGAGCAGGTCATAGCCGGGGCAGACGAATATCTGGAAGCACCGGGCGTTGACGGGTCGGTGTCGCCGCTGGTTATGCTTAATCCGATCAACTACGTGCGCGGTTTTCGTTTGCTCAAACGGCTGCAAGCCAATCCTGATGGCAAGTCTTTGCAGGAAGTGTTGCCGCCCGCCATGTATCAGCGCTTTGCCGCGCTGAAGGCGCAGTACGATCCAAACAACAAGGATGTCGATCAACTGCGCCCACTGTTTGCGGTTGGCGCGATCAACGATGCCATCCTTGCGAAACACGATCTCGTTGGTAATCGCGAAATCATGAAGAAGGTCAATCGCCTGGTCAAACGCAACCGCAAACTGGAACGCACCACTACCGAAGTGACGGTGAGGCTAAAAGGCGGCTATGGCGATCTGGCAGATCGCGCAGAGACTTTGATGCAGAGTCTGCCTTTGGAGCAGGAGCTCGCCTGCATGGAGCGATCACTCGATCGCTACGAGAATGAGATTGAAGAGATGAAGAGCCGCGCCAGCAGTTGGGCGCAAGGATGGATCGATGACTTGCGCGGTATGCCGCTGCGGGGCACCACTGACGATCCTTGCCAGGTGTTGATAATGGCGTCCAGCGAAGCAGGGACGGTGGCAGAGATGCGCGCGCAGAGTGAACAAGCCTGGCTCACGGCAGCAGAAAAGTCGCTGGCCAACAATGAGTCCACCTTTGCAATACTGGGCTTGCGCGACGTGTTGAGTGAGGAGGGCTTGCTGGCCAAGCTCAAGGCCAAGGGCTACCGTGTAAGAGAGCCTTGAGGCAGTACTTGCTTCAGGCAGCGCGTGGAAAGTGGGGACTCATTACCACGATGCTGCGCGACACCATGTCAGGCCAGGTGCGGCGTTCGGCATCAAACAGCATCCACAGGTAACCCAGCGCCAATGCGAGCAAGGCAAAGGGAGCGATGACGTAGCGCTGCGCCACCTGCAGCCAGCTGATCGCAGAACCGTCTGCATTCTGTACCTTGATCTTCCACGCCTGCATGCCAATGGTCTGGCCGCTGTGGGTCCAGAACCAGCCGAAGAACAGGAAGGCAGTGCCCAGCATCGTCGCGAACACTGTGTAGCGATAGAACACATTTGAGCCTTGGGCTACCTGTGCATTCTCGATGCCGAAGGCTGCCAGCACGAGGAAGGACGTGAATACCCAGATGCCGAGCAGCACAATGCTGTCGTACATGATGGCAGCGAGGCGGCGCCACAGCGGGGCTATTATCAGTGTTGCAGTCGTGGGAGCAGAGGACATGGAGAGCGGGCTGACAGGAAGATGGCGTAATTTTGCGGCAGGACGCGG
>JAZKEH010000015.1:2990-13067 GCA_040387155.1 Pseudomonadota bacterium
CACGCTTCTCCGTAATCTTCAGCATTGAATTCCGTTGATGCACACAGGCAACAGACCGCTTCCGGCTTGACTTTTTACCCCTAAATCGCCAACACTGGACGCCATGAAATACAGCGCCCACAGCATTTTCACCCGCATTTTCGCCGGCATTATTATTACCGGGGACGCATTGCGGGTCGGATAAGGGCAGAAAGATACTCAGCTTTTATCAGATGAACCCGCCTGCAAGCGGGTTTTTTCGTTTAAGGCAGCCAGAAAACCGAACAGAATCAAAAGCAGTACCAGGAGAACAGCTTTGCGTAACACAGGCATCAATCAACCCGACCAATCCCGGCCCTTGCCGGCCTATGTCGCCTTCATGGACACCACGCTGCGCGATGGCGAACAGACGCAGGGTGTGGCGTTCACTGCCGGCGAGAAGCTCAATATCGCCCAGGCCTTGCTGGAGCAGTTGAAGATTGATCGCATTGAAGTGGCATCGGCGCGCGTATCCGCCGGCGAACAGGCTGGCGTCAAAGCCATCACCGAATGGGCGGCGGCGCACGGTCATCTGGACAAGGTGGAAGTGCTTGGTTTTGTGGACGGTGCCCACACGGTCGACTGGATTGTTGCGGCTGGCGGCAAGGTGTTGAACCTGCTGACCAAGGGCAGTGAAAAGCACTGCACCCGCCAACTGGGCAAGACGTTGCAGCAGCATGCTGCTGAAGTGTTGCAGGTAGTGAGCTATGCGCACAGCAAGGGCCTGCGGGTGAATGCCTATCTGGAAGACTGGTCGAACGGTTACAAGGACAACAAGGATTACAGCGGCATCCAGCACTTCATGCTGCCGGATACGCTGGGTGTCATGAGTCCTGCCGAAGTATTCCGTGCACTGACCGACATGCGCAGCCGCTTCCCGCAACTGCAATTTGATTTCCATCCACACAATGACTACGGCCTCGCCACTGCCAACTGCATGGCAGCCGTCGAAGCCGGCATAACCACACTGCATTGCACGATGAATTGTCTCGGCGAGCGCGCAGGCAATGTATCGCTGGCGGAGATCGCCGTTGTATTGAAGGACAAAATGAGTATCAACACCGCCATTGATGAAACCCATCTCGCTGCCGTCAGCAAGATGGTTGAACGCTTCTCCGGCAAATGGGTGGCAGCCAACCAGCCCATCCTTGGTGCCGATGTGTTTACGCAAACTGCCGGCATCCATGCCGATGGTGATGTGAAGGGTGGTCTCTATGAGACCCAGCTGAGCCCGGAACGTTTTGATCGCAAACGCACCTATGCGCTCGGCAAGCTGAGCGGCAAGGCATCCGTGCTGAAGAACATCGAAGAGCTTGGTATCACGCTGTCACCGGACAATCTGAAGAAAGTGCTGCAGCGCGTGGTCAGTCTCGGAGACTCGAAGGAAACCATCACGGCCGATGACTTGCCGTTCATCATCGCCGACGTGCTGGAGAGCAACGACTACCAGCACATCCGTTTGCTCGACTGCGAAATCCACAGCAACCTCACTGCGCAGTCGCAAGTGACACTGCAAGTGGAGATCAATGGCACTGAATATGCCCACAACGGCACTGGCAATGGCGGGTATGATGCTTTCATTGACGCGCTTACCCGCATCCTTGCCAATCTTGATTTCACGATGCCGGAACTTGTCGATTACAGCGTTCGTATTCCCAAGGGTGGCAAGCCCGGCGCATTGACCGAATGTACGATCACCTGGGCCGCCGCCGGCGACCAACGCAATCTGCGCACGCGCGGTGTGCATGCAAACCAGGTTTACGCCGCCGTGCTGGCAACATTACGCATGGTCAATACACGTCTGCATGCGCAGGCCACTTTAGGATGAAACACTAATGACAACAGCGCTGGCAGCGCAGGAACTGGTAGCTCGTCGTCGTGCAGGTCGCACGGGCGAGCGTCTGGCTGAAAAGGTACGACCCAGTAATCTCGAACAGGCGCTCGCAATTCAAGCCGCCGTGACAGAGCTTCTGTGTGCGGATGAAAAAGACACGATTGGCGCATGGAAAGCCGGCCTGCCTTCCGGCAAGAACCCGGACAAGCCGGATCGCCTTGTAGTGGCGCCTATTTTCGCCAGCTCGGTGCAGACGGCAGCCACTGTCTCGCTGTTCCCGTCCGGTGCTAGCGCAGCTTCTGCCGGCGTTGCCCGCGTCGAACCGGAATTTGCCTTTTTCCTCGCGCGGGATCTGCCGGCACGCAAGCGACCCTATTCGGCAGTGGAAATCCGCGCTGCAGTAGGCAGTGTGCACATGGCGCTGGAGTTGGTGGGTGGCCGTTACAGCAAGCCTGCCGATTGCACGTTCTCCGACAAACTGGCTGACTCACTGGAAAACCAGGGTCTGCTGATCGGTCCTTCCGTTGTCAGGGAACACGCCTTCAATGCCAGCGAACTCACGCTCACGTTGACTACCAAGTCTGGCACGCAGACGCTGAAAGGAAAGCATCCTGCCGGCGATCCGGCTGCGCCGCTGTATTGGCTGGCTGAATTTTTGCGCAGTCGTGGCGAAGGCTTGCGAAGGGGACAGGCTGTTGTAACGGGTTGCTACTCGGAACAAGTGCTTGAACTGCCGTTTGATCAACCCATCAGTGTTGGCTATACCAGTGCCGATGGGAAACACCAGTTCGGCCAGATCGACGTCCAGTTCAAATCGCGTGGATAAACGAAGGGGATAGCGTTCCGATGATCGACCTGCGCAGCGATACCGTTACCAAACCCTCTGAGGCGATGCGGCAGGCGATGGCGCAGGCGCCGGTTGGTGATGATGTGTGGGGCGATGATCCCACCGTAAAACAACTGGAAGCATTGGCTGCGCAGATGCTGGGCAAGGAAGCGGCGCTGTTTGTCAGCAGTGGCACCCAGTCGAACCTCATTGCCTTGTTGAGTCACTGCCAGCGTGGTGATGAGTACCTCGTTGGGCAGGAAGCCCATACTTACAAGTACGAGGGCGGTGGGGCGGCAGTGCTTGGCAGCATTCAACCGCAACCATTACCGGTCAGTGCCGATGGCACCATTGCGCTTGATGCCATCAAGTCCGCAATCAAACCGGATGACTTTCACTTTGCCCGCACGCGGTTGTTGAGCCTGGAGAACACCACGTCTGGCCGCGTGTTGCCGCTCGATTACATCCAGGCCGCAACAGAGCTGGCGCGCGCAAACAAGCTCGGCACCCATCTTGACGGCGCACGCGTCTTCAATGCGGCTGTGAAGCTTGGTGTTGATGTACGCGTGATTGCCGATTCCTTCGAGTCAGTCTCCGTGTGTTTGTCTAAGGGTCTCGGTGCTCCGGTTGGCTCAGTGTTATGCGGCAGCAAGGCCTTGCTCAAGGATGCCCGTCGCTGGCGCAAGATGCTGGGTGGCGGCATGCGGCAGGCTGGCATCATTGCCGCGGCCGGTGTCTACGCACTCCAGAACAACGTAGAACGATTGGCGGACGATCATGCCAACGCAACGTTGCTCGCAATGCAGTTGCGTTCGGTACCAGAAATAACAATTGATCCCGCGTCGGTGCACACCAACATGGTGTTCATGACACCGAAGGCAGGAACGGCCGAGGCATTGGCACAGTATCTGGCGAAGCAGGGAATCCTGGTCGATGCCGGCACCACGATCCGCATGGTCACCCACCTCGATGTCAGTCGTAACAACGTGCTGGCCGCTGCCAATGCGATCAAGGTGTTCTATGGCACCTGGCAAGTGGAACGCAGGGCCTAGACGCGCGTACTAGCGCGTGGGCAGTTGCCATACCAGCAGCTGATTGTTGGCAGGCATTGCATGATCGGCGAGCAATTGCAGACCAATTGCATTAGCCCATTCATCTACTTGCTCAAAGTCACGCACACCGCTGAGCGGATTGCGCTGCTTCAACCAATCATCAAAGCGGGCATTGCTCGGCGTCGTGAAGGCGCCGTGGTATTTGAACGGACCGTAGACGCACAGTTTGCCACCGGGTAGCAGGATGCGCTGCACGCCGTGAAAGAACGCTTCAACATGCGCGTACGGCATGATGTGCAGCGTGTTGGCAGTGAAGATGCCGTCCACAGGAGCAACAGGCCACGGGTTCCGCGCGACATCCAGTGCCAGCGGTGCAGCAACGTTGCCGAGTGAGCAATCAGCAAGCCCTGCCTGTACCGTCGCCAGATTTTCCGGCAGGTCAGTGGGCTGCCACTGCACAGCAGGCATTGCCTGAGCGAAGTGCACAACGTGTTGTGCTGTGCCGGAACCGATTTCGAGTACCAGATCGCCGGCAGCAAATTCACCCCGAATGATGTCGAGAATGACCTGCTTGTTGTTTTCGCACGCTTGGCTGAACGGCTTCATGCCAGCTCGCCTCGCTCGACCAGGCACTCGTCGCTGCCCGTTGCGAACTCACGACAGATCAGCGGTCTCTTTTCATAAATAGTGCAGAGCATTGTGTCGCGATCAAGCGCGGCGCACCAGCCATCATCCAGCCGCAGCATTGTGCTTCCACCCCATTGGTCGACTGCGATAAAACGCGCAGGTACACCGGTTTCGGTGATCAGCATGACTTCGAGACGGCAGCAGTTGGCGCGGCAGGTACTGCAAGTGACAGGATTTTCCGGCAAGGCTTTGACCGCAATTTTCATCACGTCCTACAGCGTGAATCGCGCCAGCAACGGCACGTGGTCAGATAGCTCACGCCATGCCTTGCCATTGAGGCATTCTGCGCTTTCCAGCTTCAGCCCCTTGAAGTAAATACGGTCCATGCACAGCAACGGAAAGCGGGCAGGGAAGGTGCGCGCATAACGCTGCTTGCTTTGCATGAAGACTTCATCCAGTTGCAGTGCGGGATCGAGATACCGCTTCACTTGCAACGCCGTCCAGTCATTGAAATCGCCAGCGACGATCAGCGCTTCGTGTTTGTCGATGATGCTGGCGAGGTGATTGTTCAGGATGCCGATTTGTTTCTTGCGTTCAAATGCCAGCAAGCCGAGATGCAGGCACAGCACATGCACGCGGGTTTCGGTACCGGGCAGCACAATGGTGCCGTGCAACAAGCTGCGGCTGGCTTTCTTGAACAGTGAAACGTTGATGTTGGCCCAGCTGTCGAACGGATATTTGCTGAGAATCGCGTTGCCGTGGTGGCTCTCTTCGAGAATCGCATTCTTGCCATACGCGTGGTGTGACCACACCTGATCGGCAAGAAATTCAAATTGCGAGGCGGCGGGCCAGTTGCTGATGCGCGCCGCGTGGCCGTGATGCAAGCCTTGTACTTCCTGCAACAGCACCATGTCGACATCGGCTTCGCGAATCAGGTCGCGCATGCGGTGCAGCACGAAGTTACGGTTGCTGCTGAAGCCTTTGTGGATGTTATAGGTGAGGATGCTTAACTGCATGTTTGAGGGTCAGAACTGTCCAGTATCAAGAGCTTTTCTTCTTGCGGAATATCCAGGGGTGGGCAACGACGAAATTGCGAACAATGTGCTGCAGGAAATGGTCTTGCCGGTTTTGCCCGAATAGCAGGAGCCGAGCATTCAAATGAGGCCCTGCATTGTATCCATCAAACGGCAGTTCTGCCTATTGCGCCATTCGGCGTGAGCATCGACTCCGCCACCGCTATCACGGCTGCACTGCCAGAGAGCATGCATAGAACACAGGACAATTGGAATCGCGCTTCAGGGCGCGCAGCAATGTGAGCATGGGCCCGGCCAGTGAGCCGAGGACACTGGGACGGGCGATTGCCGGCTGCTGGAAAGTCCCTGCGATCGTTTGTTCAATCCTCGCGCAACCACTCTCGTCCAGCAGCGCGAAGCTCATATTCCTGAAACTGGCATTGGGGAAGTCCAGTTCGCCCTTGAGTGCCAGCAGGTTCTCATTGGTAGCCATTGCCACATCTTCGGCGTACGCCACACCGTTGCTGATTCTCCACTGCGAGATGACTGCGCGAATTTCGCTGCGGGTGCCCGGGGCAAGGGCGATGTTGGCGAAGTTGAAGCCCTTCGTTACCAACAAGCCCAGCGGGCCTGCAAACAGGACCGCGCCTGCATCGACCAGGTTGAAGTGTTGGCTGCTCTCGTACCTGGCAAATTGTTCGTCGAGATCGCTGCCCTGAATGATGAGATCGTGACCTTGCAGGGCGAGCTGACCTGTGAGGCTTTGCTTCAGCTCCGGCAACGTATGTCCTTGCGCCGTCAGGTGCGTGGAGAAATCCATCATGCCCGTGGGTGCGTCAGTCGGCGACATCAGGGCGAAAAAGTCGGCGAGCAGAAATTGCGGCAAGGCATAGCTCGCTTCGTAGCGGGGCACGGCACCGCTGAGGTCTGCCAGCACGGAACCAGAACCCTCCGCACCGAACAGCGTCATGGTGATGGGATTGAAGGTGAACGTGCCGTTGTTGCCACTCAGTGCGAGCTCCAGATCCCTGGCGATGAGCAGGTCTGTGCTGAGAGTCGCGCAGGTCACATCGCCGCTGACAGTAAGGCTGGCTGGATCGCGCAGCGAAGGTCGGTCGATAGGTTGTACACCCAGCACTGTAACGTCGCAGCCGGTGGCTGAATATTCAGTATCCGTCAGCATGTCGGTGAAGTGGACATTGGCGTTGTGCACTTCAACTCTTAGCAGTTGCAGTGTGGTAACACGCGGTTGCGGTCGGGTGAAATTGAAGCTGCCATCATGGTATCGCTCGATAGCAACGACGGGGTCATGCAAAGCAATATTGTTTATTCGCACTTCCCCACGCAATAACGGCAGCAGATCAATGCCCATGTGGACCTGACTGGCAGAGGCAACGTCAAGGCCCTGTTTGCGCATGTGCAAATCGCGCGCGGACAGCCGCAGGCCATGGAGCAAACTGACTTGCAGCGGCTGCCCGATGGTGAGGTCGAGGGCGAAGGAGGCAGATGAATTGCGTTCCAGACGCTGCTTGAAAGCAGCGGAATGCAGCACCAGCACCGCTATTACTGGCAGGATGATTGCCAACGCGAAGAAAACGCAGGCGATGTGACGGGTAATTGTCAGCGAACGTGACATTGCGAGCGTCCATCCGAAGGGATTGCCCAAGAAGGTGTTGTCGGAAGAGTCACTTCACTGGTCGCACAAGAAGAAGGGGTGGTGATTAAAGATCATGTGCACGCAATGGTCGGTGTGAGAGCGCACATATGCAGGCTGACAGCCCGCATAGAATCATTCAACGGGACTAACGAGTGTCAGCAATGAAATTTACCCTGATTGGTAGTCTTTTTATTCTGGTGCTCACAAATACGGCGAGTATTGGAGTTGTGGCGGCGAACAACGATGAGGCTTCCCTCAGATTGCTGCAACAATACGCAGAGCTGGAAGACCGCTTGCACGCCAACCAATTCGGCCAGCCTGTCGTGCTCGATTCGACAGAGGCCGGCAGTCTGGTCACCGGTGAAATCCATGCTGTTGTCGAGCATCCCTTTGCTGAAGTAAGGACTGCACTCGACAACCCGGATCACTGGTGTGATGTGCTGTCCCTGCATATCAACACAAAATATTGCCGTGCTATGGCGGGCCCAGAGCAGACAGTCCTCAAGGTCAATGTTGGCAAGAAGACTCCGCAGAGACTGGAGGACGCCGCCAGAATTGAATTCATCTACACGCGTGCCGCGGCGACGCCTGAGTATCTGAACATCAAGCTCGATGCTGAAGAGGGGGCGATGGGCGCCAGCAACTTCCACATCGAATTTGAGGCGGTGCCCTTGCAGGATGGCAACACCTTCCTGCATTTCACCTATGCATATTCGATAAGCGGGGCCACGCAGTTTGGGCTGAAGGCGTACCTGTCAACGCTCGGCAGGAGCAAGGAGGGCTTCACAATCGTTGGTACAACCAGGAGCGGGCAGCCCGAATATATCGGCGGTGTACGCGGCATCATGGAACGCAACACAATGCGTTATTACCTGGCGATCGACAGTTTTTTCGCCGCTGGGGATGGCGAGCCCGCACAACAACTGGATCAGCGCTTGCAAAGCTGGTTTGCGGCTACTGAAAAGTACCCGCAATTGCACGAGTTGGAGCTGGACGAGTACCTGGCCATGAAGCAGGCGGAATACCTGCGTCAGCAAACGGCCGATTAGGTTGTAAGCGGCCGTGCAGTTCTGCGGGTCTATTTGAGGAGTCGACTTATACCGGCACCGGCATCGCGCGCAATTCGCTGGCTACCAGCGCGCCGAATTCGGAAGTGCTGATCATCTTCACGCCAGCGCCCGGCTTCGACAGATCCGGTGTCGAGAATCCCTTGGCAAACACACTTTGCATTGCCTGCCACAGGTTCTTCGCTTCCTTGTCCATGCCGAAGCTCATTTCCAGCATCATCGCGACTGAGCCAATCATCGAATACGGGTTGGCAATGTTCTTGCCGGCGATGTCTGGCGCCGAACCGTGCGAGGGTTCGTAATAGGCTTTTTCCGGGCCCATGCACGCAGATGGCATCAGGCCCAGCGAACCGAGAATACCGCCGCCCTGGTCGGACAGAATGTCACCGAACATGTTTTCCATCACCATTACATCGAACTGGCCGGGGTTCAGACACAAGTAGGTCGCAGCGGCGTCCACCAACATGTGCACCACTTTCACCTGTGGATAATCCTTCGCAACTTCATCCAGGATTTCATTCCACAGCACACTCGATTTCAGCACGTTGGACTTGTGGATGTTGTGCAGCACTTTCTTGCGCTTCATCGCGGTATCGAAGCCCACCTTGAGGATGGCGCGAATCTGGTCTTCATCGTATTCCAGCACTTCGTTGACGTAGCGCTTGCCGGCTGCATTGATGCCGGTTTCCTTCTTGCCGAAATACAGACCGCCGACGAGTTCGCGGATGATCATGATGTCGATGCCGTCGCCGATGATCTCGGGCTTCAGCGGCGAGAAGTGCGCCAGGCCCTTGGGCAGGAATACCGGACGGAAGTTGGCGTAGGTGTTGTAACGGCGACGCAGCGGCAGCAGGGCGCCACGCTCGGGCTGCTGGTCGACCGGAATTTTCTTCGACTCTTCATGGCTGAGGCCGATGGGGCCTTTCAGGATGGCGTCGGCCTGGTCGCAAATGGCCTTGGTGGAGTCGGGGAAAGAACTGCCGCACTCAAACCAGGCGCTGGCGCCAAAGGGAGTATGGGTCAGTTCGAATTTGACCTGGTTACGTTCCGCAACCAGTTCCATGATCTTCACGGCTTCCGCCATGATTTCGGGGCCAATGCCATCGCCGTCGAGCAGGGCAATCTTGTAAGTCTTCATAGGAATTCCGGGGTCTGGGCTGTGTCTGTTCAAAAGGCCGCGCAATGTACTACAGAGCCCGCCGCCACTCAAAGCGCTGCCCTTTATGCACCCGTGCCGCCGTAGCTCCCGGCAGGGGAGCGAAGGAGCATGCACAGTTTGTCCTAATTGTCTGAATTTCATGACAACTTCACAGTGAAAATATGTCCCAAGTCGTACTAGAATGGCCGACCAAATTTTGAGCAACCCTCCTCAGTAGTGCCTGGTCGGTCATTCTTTAAAGATTGAGTCCAAAGGCAAGCCACCGGGGAGACGTCCCCAAGCCATATTTTCGAAGCTGAAGCCTCTGGAGTTAATGACACTATGGAGTCCCCCAAGACTACAAACACCGCTCTGCTGAATTGGGTCAAGGAATTCGCAGACCTCACCAAACCGGCCGCCATCCACTGGTGCGACGGCAGCCAGGCAGAATACGACCGCTTGTGCCAGGAACTGGTCGATGCCGGCACCTTCATCAAACTGAATCCTGCCAAACGTCCGGGTTGCTTCCTCGCCCGTTCCGATGTGCATGACGTTGCCCGCGTCGAAGACCGTACCTTCATTTGCAGCGAACGCAAGGAAGACGCCGGCCCCACCAATAACTGGGATGAACCGGCTGCAATGCGCGAGCGCATGGCTGGCCTGTTCAAGGGCTGCATGGAAGGCCGCACAATGTACGTGATTCCGTTCAGCATGGGCCCGCTGGGTTCCGACATTGCGCAAATCGGTGTGCAGCTGACTGACTCGCCCTACGTTGTCGTCTCCATGCGCATCATGGCCCGCATCGGCAGCAAGGTGCTGGACGTGCTCGGCAACAAACCATTTAT
>JAZKEH010000016.1:0-1905 GCA_040387155.1 Pseudomonadota bacterium
CGAATCCTCGACCAGTTTACTACCGATGCTGACGAGCAGGCTGTCCGCAATTGTCGCGCCATACAGGCTGTTGAGTTCGGTAAAACCAATCACGACTCCAACCGCTACGTTGATGGTTGCTTCATCGGCATTGGCAGGCATGTTGCGCTGTAGCCATTCCTCAAGGCCAGCCCGGTTGGCCAGGCCCGTCAGTGAGTCGTGATGTTCGAGCGTACGCGCGAGGTCTGACGCATGCGAGGCATAACGCAAGGCTGACCGCACCCGTTCGACGTGTACCCGGAAAAGCACCTTGTGCAGAAAAAACAGCGCACCAAAATAAATACCTGCGAGCAGGAACATCAGCAACTGCGGCAAAGTACCGAGCACTATTCCAATCATCGTCAGGCAGCTCAGCGGCATGTAGGCCGAATAGAACACGCGGTGCGTGGTCGACAGAATCTGCAGAAGTCCTGACATCATGGCCATGGTTGTGATCATCGACACCCAGTTGGCCTGCAGCGAACCCCACGCCGCGCATACGATGGGCAGCCCGCCCCATACAAGCCCCATCAGAAAATAGTTGCGCATATTACGCGCTATGAACGAATCGTCGGCGGTGTCTGAATCAGAAAGGTGGCGAACATTGATACGATTGTTGACGACGCTGAACAGCGCGGAAAGATAAGCGAGAGTCGCCCAGGTCAGCAGTGGCACGCGCTCAACTTCAGGCCACAGACCCCAGACACATAGCGTGATCACCGGGAATAACACCCACTGTGAAACAGATGACATTAAGGTCAACTGATTCTGTAATTCGCGGCGCACGTCCTTTGCCATGGTTTGGCCGGTTAAAGACCAGGGCCTGGTGACCATAACGAGTGGTTTCATGAAAGTTCATTTCGGCTTCGTTCGACCGATAGGATAGCAGGTTGCTACCAGAACGAGTAAGCAGAACCCGAGTATCGGCCAGCTGCCCCAGTATGAGTACGGCGTGCGCCCTGTAAAGATTCTGATTTCACCTTGCAGTGTTTCCGCAACAAACTGCCTGGTAGACGCCAGCACTTCACCTCGTTCATTGATAAGCGCCGATACACCGTTGTTGGTTCCGCGCACCATGTAGCGGCCGTTTTCCCGCGCCCTCATCGCGGCCATCTGCAGATGTTGCAGGGGACCCCACGAAGCGCCAAACCAGGAGTCGTTGCTGATCGTAAGCAGGAAGTCGGCAGTGACGGCTTGTTTGCGGACTAGTTCCGGGTAAACCACTTCGTAACAAATGAAGGACGCCGCGAAGACATCCTTGACGTTGAGCAGTTCCTGTTCTGCTGGTGCACGTGCAAGTGACGACATCGGCAATTCGAATACTTCCAGCAAGTTGGCCATTACCGACTGGAACGGAACGTATTCACCAAATGGAACGAGTTTGCGTTTGTGCGCAATACCGTTGCCGTTTCCCATCACGGTAATGCTGTTATAAATCCGGTCGCCATCCTGATAGAAGATGCCGCTGACAAGGGCGCTGTCGTTGCGCAGTGCCAACGCCGTAAAATAATCGATTACCTGGCCAGCGCGCTGGTAACGCAGCGGGATGGCAGTCTCGGGCCAGAGCACCACGTCGTTTTGCCAAAGGTCGGTGCTGAGTTGTTCGTAGCGGTCGAGATTTTCCTGGATATAGTTGTCGCCGAATTTTTCGTTCTGGTCGATGTTGGCCTGCACGATGCCCACGTTGAGCGTGCGGTCGGGCATTACATCGACCCAGGTGAGCGGCGTGCTCAACAATGCGGCTGTCCAGAGCAACAGCAAGGCAAGCGGCAACCGTGTTTTCAAAAGCTCGGCAAATGTTTGCTGGCTCCTGTGCATCAGCAACAGTTGCGCGAGCGCAGCGCCGGTGAATGCCAGCAGCGCGCTAAGGCCCAGAACGCCAAAAAT
>JAZKEH010000017.1:0-3033 GCA_040387155.1 Pseudomonadota bacterium
CGCCGCAGGCGCGCTTCATCCACTCGTCCGTCTACCCATCCTGTCAGTGATTTGCTCGCGATCTCTCCTTTTCCTATGCCCGTTACGGGGCAGCACCTATAATCGCGGGCGGTTTTGCCCGGGTGGCGAAACTGGTAGACGCAAGGGACTTAAAATCCCTCGACCCTAAAGGTCGTACCGGTTCGATTCCGGTCCCGGGCACCAATTTCTGGAATTCCACATGACTGATGCCAGCACGAAGTTTTCTACTACGGTCAAATCTGTCGAAGGTGATTTCCTGCCTGATCTGCATCCATTGCAGGCACCGGTGAACAGCCTGAACGATGTGTTGAACAGGCAGATGGTGTCAGTGCCGGGTTTCGAACCGCCGACAGTGCGGGAAGACAATTTGTGTCCGCTGCCGGCAGAGTGCACGACACAGGACATGAATGAATACCGCAGCGCTGGAGTATTGCTTGAAGCCCTGGCGGCTGAAGCACGCGCGTGGAGCAGTAAACTGCCGCCGACTTTCCGGCCGGCCATTGTGGCCATCCTGCACGGCGGCTTGCAGATTGATGTGCGTACGCTGGCGCAGATCAGCTTCGATGGCATTCGCATCGAAGGGTTGCTCGGTGGCAATCCCTGCTCAATGCTGGCTCACCAGAACACTGTGCAGCTGATCTGTCACGCCGTCAGCGTGGTGGAAGAAGCAGAAGTGCATCGCCCGATTGGTTTCATCTGGCCGGATCGCGACGAAGTGGTGTAGATACCGTCGGAGGCAGCAATCCGCTGGCTGGCCGGTTCAACCCAACAATCCGTACTTGCCTGCCTCTATCACGGCTTCTGCACGCGACGAGATATTCAGTTTGCGGTAAATCGCCTTCACATAACCTGCCGTTGTGTTGCGACTGATTTCCAGCAAGGTGGCTACGCGCGGCAAGGTGAGTCCCTTGCTGATCAACAACAATACTTCCTGTTCGCGCTCGGTCAGTTTGGCTTCAGGCTCTGCATGCGGCACACCTTCGAAATGCAGCAAAAGTTTGCGGGAAATGGCGGGGGAGAGCGGGGGTTCACCGGCAGTGATATTGCGCAAGCGCTGCAGGAATTGTTCGCGGGTCTGGTCTTTCAGCAAATAGCCCTGGGCACCCGCTTTGAGTGCGGGGAACAGATGTTCGTTGTCGTCAAAAATGGTAACGACAATACTGAGCGTGTTTTCCTGCTTCTGGCGCAAAGCACGGATGACTTCAACCCCGGAGCCATCCGGCAAGCCAAGGTCAATCAGGCCTATATCGAAGGTGTAACGATCAATTAATGCCAACGCTGCAGCGATCGACGCCGCCTTGTGGCAAACGATGCCCGGATAGACTTCCTGCAACACTGATTCGTGCCAGCGCTGCATATCAGGCAGATCTTCGAGAATAAGACCGGTTTTCATCGTTGGATTTCTGTCCCTGCGGTTAACGGCTGTCTTGCATTCTGCGAGAATAACTCCAAACCGCCACTCTGGATAAGCGTCATGACGGCTTTGAGCGTCAACATCAACAAACTTGCCCTTTTGCGCAATTCGCGCGGCCGGAATTTTCCGGATTTGCTGCATTTTTCCCAACGTTTCCTGGCCATGGGAGTCCACGGCATTACCGTGCATCCACGTCCTGATGAGCGCCATATCAAGTTTGCAGATTTGCCGGCACTGGCGGAACTTGTCAGGCACCACGACGGCGCCGAGTTCAATATCGAAGGTTACCCGTCAGAGCATTTCATCCGGATGGTGTGTGAAACGCGACCACACCAGTGCACCTTGGTGCCCGACGCCGACAATCAGCTGACCTCTGACCATGGTTGGGAGCTCCATCAACATGGCGACTTTTTGCAGGATCTGATTCCGCGCTTGCAGGAGAAGGGGATTCGGGTGGCGATATTTCTGGATCCGCGGCCCGAGTTGGCAGAGTTGGTTGCCAGACTTGGCGCCGATCGCATAGAACTCTATACCGAGTCCTACGCCGAAACGTTCGCAACCAAGGAACAGCAGCGCATTACCGAACAGTATCGACAGACCGCGCTCGCAGCGCAGCAGCTCGGTGTAGGAGTCAATGCAGGCCATGACCTCGACCTGTTGAACCTGCCTGACTTCCTGCAGATTCCCGACATCCTCGAAGTATCCATCGGTCATGCGCTGACGGTGGAGTGCATTGAGCAGGGGATGGAGACGGTGATCCGCAAGTATCTGCAGATTTGTGCTGGGGGTTGACCAGCGAGGTTAGCGTCTGTCTACGCGCAGGTTGTTTTCTGCAGTGATATGCAGCGCACCATTGTTACGTTGCACCCGCAGTTGTTTGAGAGTGCTGTCTTTGTAAGTGGCAGAGTCATATCCCAGCCACACTTCAACAAGTGCAGTGTCGGCCTCCTGCGATACCAACACCAGGTCGTACCAGCGGAGACTGATTTCACGGGCATTGCTGATTGCACGCTGTCGCTGTGCCTGCCATGCGTCGTGCGACTCACCATTAGCCGGTTCGAAGGCTGGATCATAGGCAGCAAAATAACCAGACAGATCCTGTTGCTGCCATGCCGTGGTCCAGGAATTCAGTAACATTTCTATTTCCGCTTGTGATATTGCCGCTGCGGGCGTCGGTTCAACAATTGCCGTCTGCTCAAGAGGGGGCTCAACTGCTTGTTCGGTTGCCGGCTCCGAGTCTGTTGTTGTTTCTATGTTCCCTGCGTCAGGGAGTGGCCGTGGCTCGGCTTCGGCTGCTGCAACCTCAGGAGATTCAGTAATAACAGATTCACTCGCTACGCTTGCTGGAGCAGTAACCGTGACAGGCGGTTCAGGTTGCGAAGGCTGCAGAACCACTGCGATCTCAGGGGGTAGCTCAGGGCCAACCAGGTTGTATGCAACATAGCCACCAACCGCCACGAGTGCCATCACAATACTGACGACAAACAGATTGCGCGAGCGTGAAGAAACAGCGGCACTTGTGGCAGGCATTTGCCGTTGACCGGGGTTCAAAACCTTCTCTTCAGGGAGTCCCGCACTGCGGGCGTGGAAAATGCTGA
>JAZKEH010000018.1:0-456 GCA_040387155.1 Pseudomonadota bacterium
TGCCAGCATACGCCGACATAAAATCATGCGATGAACTGAAGACTGAAATCTCAGCGAAAATTGAAAGCAACGGCGTAAAGAACTTCACATTGGAGATCGTCGCCAATGACCAGGTTGCAGACAAGAAAGTAGTTGGCTCGTGCGAAGGTGGGACGAAGAAAATTGTTTATACAAAGAACAATTAAAAAAAAGCCCCGACTCTCGCCGGGGCTCTTGTTCATACAACGGTGTCCCGCTTACTTGCTCACTTGCAGGCTGTCGCCCGGGCCAGGGCCCTGGGTGGGGCCGGTGGCAAGAATGTCACCAGTGGAGACCATCTTGACCCACAGCGTACCGTTGCTCTTGTAGTAGGAGGTGGTGTCGGCCTTGCGCAGGGCATCGAGGCTGCTCTGCTCGGTGCCGGCCGAGGCGGTGGTGAATCCTGGCAGTTCGAACATCACCCATGAGCCTTTATCC
>JAZKEH010000018.1:466-3289 GCA_040387155.1 Pseudomonadota bacterium
CCAGTTCCTTCACATTGATGTTCACGTTGGGCCTTTCGGTGGTGACCTTGTACTCGCTGCCTGCGCGTACGTTGGTTTCACCACTGGCGTTGAACTCCTTGCCATTGCGGCTGAGCACTACTGCCGGGCCTGCCGGTGGAGGCGTACCTCTGATGCGGCCGCCGCCGGGGGCAATGGCGTATACCGGAGGCGTAGCAGGCACTGCCGGTCTCGGCGCAGGGGCAGCAGGAGCTGCGGCGCCACCAGCAGCGCCAGCACCGGGGCGTGCAGCAGCGCCGCCACCGGGAGCACCACCGCCACCGAAGCCGCCGAAGCCAACAGCACCACCACCGCCGCCCACATTCATGCGGCCGATATCACCCCTGCATACGGCTGCGTTCCAGCTGGATTTGACCTCACAGGCTTCATCGATATCGATGCCGGTGATGTTGACGATGTAGGAATTGGCGACACCGGTGATGGTGCCGTCTTTGTCGTTGAACACCGCAGTCTTGTAGACGGTGTTGCCGTAGTCATCGTTGCTCCAGCGGTTGTCGATCGGTGGGAAGTACACAGGCTTGGCGTTCTTGAAGGTAGAACGCGCCACTGTGTTGTTGGAACTCATGCCGAAGCTGGTGAACAGCAGGTACGAGATGGCGCCAGTGTTGCGGGTGGCGTTGTCTTCGTAATTCACGAAGGTGTTGTTGTCGAGTTCATGATGGAAATCGTAGAACTCGTAACCACGGATCGGGAAATCCGCCAGGTTCGGGAACGGCAAGCTGCGGCCAGCGGCTTTTTCACTGTCGGCTTTGGGATTGCCGATGTTGCCGGTTTCACCGACGAACAGCGAGTCGACCACGCGTGAGGTATAACGCGAGCGACCGAGATTGCCGGACGCCTGCGTGAAGCCAATGGCGTTGTCGGCCATTTTCAACCCTTTGTAGAGGCGCAATTCGCCGCGAGCCCAGATGCCGCTGTTGCGGTTCTTGTAGCTGGTGAAGTCCTCGATTACCGATTCCACTTGTGCGCTGTTGGGGTCTGCGGGATTTTCAAGCGACACATAGCCGCCTACAGCGAAATGACCATCGGCGCGTGGCGCGCGGTCGCCCATGAAACCGTCAAAGTTCGAGTGCGCTACGTTGCCTTTGAACTCACGCAGCTTGGTGCGGCGCGGCCAGCTGGCCTTGCTGGTATCCGAGCCTTCGAAGGCGCCGGTGGGATGCTCGGGGAAGGCGAGCCAGAAGCCGGTTGAATCAGAACCTGCCGCCACGTTGTCGCGGTAGACGTTGTCGGGGTTGGTGATCCAGTAGGTCGACGCGGTGTTGTCGGACGGAATCAACACATCGATGGAGTCCTGACCGGTGGTCTTGAAGTTCAAACCATCGGGAGAGATGCCGAACGGCGCGAGGTTGGTCGGGTCGCAGGGCTTGGACGTGTGGCACTTGGTCAGGATTGCGAGGTTGTGGATGAATTGGTTACCGGTCTCAATGCCGTCCTCAAGGAAGAAGCAGTGACCGACGTTGTTGTAGGTGACGTTGTTCTCAACCTGCAGGTTGTTGGTGCCGTGCACCGTCGCGCAGCGGTTGTAGGTGTCGTGGATGGCGGCGTTGCGGATGTACTGGCCCTTGCCTTCGCCCACCAAGTGCCAATGGATTGGATAGCGGGCAAGTTCCAGATTCTGGCCCATGCGATTCAGCTCTACGCCGTCGACAAACAGCTTGCTGGTGACCATCGCCATGATGTGGCCGCCGAAGAAAGTCTCTGCCGCGTCTTCTGATGCCTGCACCTTGATGTTGCGCGTCAACAGACCTACTTCGCCGCGTTCATCGATATCGAAGGTGATCTCGCCGAAGTGCATGTACTCAAGTGGCTTGTCGAGCGTGATGCTGTTGCCTTTGATAGCAGAAATGGTGCGACGTTCAGCCTGGCGCGCCTCGTAGTCGGTTGATGCGAGTACGATCTCGTCACCGGCTTTCCACTGTGCAGCGTTCAACACTTCGATGGAGCTGCTGCCCGCATCGGCGGTCTTGGCAAGTTTGGTCCAGGTGTTGTCGCGGTTGCCGTGCAGGTTCAGCGTGCCGCCCGACAGCATGATGCCGCGATCACCCATGCCCATCATCTGTTCATCGGGCACGTTGTTGGTGAGCGTGATGGTGGCCTTGTGCGTGTGCGGTTTGGCTTCGGTGCCAATCTGCAGCTCGCCGTGCAGCATGATCCACTCGGTGTTCAGCTCCAGATCAGCATCGTCTGCGAAACTCAGTTTGCCACTGATCGTGATACCGCCGAGTGCCGGTGGACTGACGTCGAGGATCACGTCCTTGCCGCTGTCGATGGTTACCTGCTCGCCTGCGGCTGGCACTTTGTTGTCGGGCCAGGTGGCAGGATCGGACCAGCGTGAGCCCTGGGCCTGGGCGGAGTTATAACCACCGCACAGCAAACCCACGGACAGGGCTAACGAAAGAAAGGACACGCGAGATTTTATAGTCATGGTTTTGACCCCCGTGGATAAGCGGCTACCGGATGGTGCCGTTGTGAAGATGCCAAGCGTACGCGATGCCAAGCGTGCAATGCATGGAAAAAAAGTGGACGCAGTGAAGCGAACGTGCGTTCTGATCAATCGAGAGCGCCACCCGGAAAACAGACTTTGGTACACTGCGCCACCTGTTTTTGACCTTTGTCCCGAGTTGCTGGAGTCCACCGTCAATGCCCCGGTTCAGTCTTGTATTCACCGTTGCCACTGCCCTGTTGACCCCCGTCCTGTGTAACGCCGACGCCCCCAACCACGACATCGAGAACGGCAAGGCCACCTTCAACACCATGTGCGGGGTGTGCCATTCCACCCAG
>JAZKEH010000019.1:0-2399 GCA_040387155.1 Pseudomonadota bacterium
CTTGAAGGTGCTGCCCGGCGGATAGGTGCCCTTCAGCACTTCCTGCGCCAAGGGGTTTTCCAACCATTGCTGGATCGCTCGCTTCAGTGGGCGGGCGCCATAGACAGGATCGAACCCGAGGCTGGCGAGTTTGTCGAGCACGCCACTGTCGAGTTGCAATTGCAGATCCAGATCCGTCAGTCGCTGCTGCAACGAAGCAATCTGGATTTCAGCAATGCCACGCATCTGCGTCTGCTGCAACGGATGGAACACTACTACTTCATCAATACGGTTGATCAGCTCCGGTCGGAAATGGCGGCTTACCACCGGCATTACCGCTGCCTTCACCTGTTCCTGCGTCACCGCATCACTGCCGTCCTGCCACAGATCCATGATGCGATCCGAACCGAGGTTCGATGTCATGACGATGACGGTGTTTCGGAAATCGACAGTGCGGCCATGGCCATCGGTCAGGCGCCCATCGTCCAGTACCTGCAACAGAATGTTGAAGACGTCCGGGTGTGCCTTCTCGACTTCATCAAGCAGCAATACTGCATAGGGGCGTCGACGGACTGCTTCCGTCAGGTAGCCACCTTCTTCATAACCCACATAGCCGGGAGGCGCGCCAATCAGACGAGCCACCGAGTGCTGCTCCATGAACTCACTCATGTCGATGCGCACCATGGCTTCTTCCGTATCGAACAGGAATTGCGCCAGCGCCTTGCACAGCTCGGTTTTGCCAACGCCAGTGGGACCAAGGAACAGGAACGAACCATTGGGACGGCGCGGGTCAGCCAAACCGGAACGTGAACGCCGCACGGCATGCGCGACTGCGTTCACCGCCTCGGCCTGGCCGATGACGCGCTTATGCAGCTCGTCTTCCATGCGCAGCAGCTTTTGTTTCTCGCCTTCCAGCATCTTCGAGACAGGTATACCCGTCGCGCGCGAAACAACTTCAGCGATTTCTTCCTCAGTCACCTTGTTGCGGAGCAATTTCAATTCCGTGGTCTGCGGGTTGGCGGCCTCTTCCAGCTTTTTCTCCAGCGCAGGAATTACGCCGTACTGCAATTCAGACATGCGGCCAAGATTGCCGGCGCGACGGGCGCCTTCCATGTCAATACGGGCCTGTTCGAGCTCGCTCTTGAATTTCTGCGCGCCATGCACCATCGCTTTCTCGGAGCGCAAAATTTCATCAAGGTCGGAAAACTCCTGTTCCAGCTTTTTGATTTCCTCATCAAGCTTGCCAAGGCGTTTTCGCGATGCCTCGTCAGTTTCTTTCTTCAATGCTTCCTTCTCGATCTTCAACTGGATCAGCCGGCGTTCCAGGCGATCCATGTCTTCCGGCTTGGAATCGATTTCCATGCGGATAAGACTGGCCGCCTCGTCAATCAGATCGATGGCCTTGTCCGGCAATTGACGGTCAGTGATGTAGCGGGTCGACAACTTGGCTGCGGCAATGATGGCGGAGTCGGTAATGTTGACACCGTGATGCACTTCGTAGCGTTCCTTCAAGCCACGCAGGATCGCAATCGTGTCAGTTTCACTGGGTTCATCGATCAGCACTTTCTGGAAGCGACGCTCGAGTGCAGCGTCTTTCTCGATGTACTTGCGATACTCGTCGAGCGTGGTGGCACCGACGCAATGCAGTTCGCCACGCGCCAATGCCGGCTTCAACATGTTGCCGGCATCCATCGCGCCTTCGGCCTTGCCGGCGCCAACCATCGTGTGGATCTCGTCGATAAACAGGATGACATTGCCTTCCTGCTTGCCGAGCTCACTCAATACCGATTTCAGACGCTCCTCGAATTCACCACGAAACTTGGCGCCAGCGATCAACGCGCCCATGTCGAGCGACAGGATTTTCCGGCCCTTGAGACCCTCTGGCACCTCACCATTGACGATGCGCTGCGCCAGCCCATCAATGATGGCGGTTTTGCCAACACCAGGCTCGCCGATCAGTACGGGATTGTTCTTGGTACGACGCTGCAGCACCTGAATCGTGCGACGAATTTCATCATCGCGACCAATAACAGGATCAAGCTTGCCCTGCGCTGCGCGCGCGGTCACATCGACGGTGAACTTTGCCAACGCCTGGAAATTTTCTTC
Source organism: Pseudomonadota bacterium (assembly GCA_040387155.1). Lineage (GTDB taxonomy): Bacteria > Pseudomonadota > Gammaproteobacteria > Pseudomonadales > Pseudohongiellaceae > CAILUG01. Next base: position 2,086 of record JAZKEH010000019.1, read on the forward strand.
CGCTTCAGGATTATCGACACTGGCGCCACCACGGGCGTGACGGATGGCCGCTTCGAGTGCAGTCGCACTGACACCGCCGGAGTTCAGCAGTTTGCCGAGCGGCGTGTTCTTGTCCTGCATCGCCGCCAGCAGAACCGCTTCGCTGGAAACAAACTGGTCATTGTTCTTCTGGGAAATTTTGTCGGCAAGGTTCAACAGCTTGGCCGTGTCAGGCGAGATCGTCAGCTCACCACCGTGATTGGTCACAACAGGCAGCGCCGCCAGCAGTTTGTCGAGTCCACTGCGCAGTGCCGCCACGTCGAAACCCGTCTGTG
>JAZKEH010000020.1:0-2550 GCA_040387155.1 Pseudomonadota bacterium
CCTCGTTCGATCAGTTCGTTGCCCAGCATATCGGGCAGGACACCCCCATTCCTTCGCTGGAGCTGTCGCTTGATGACTCCAGCTCCATCTCCTATCGCACGCCAGACACGCCGCTGCCGATGGAGCAGAATCCGCAGATCGTGTTCGAGCGCCTGTTCGGTGATGGCAGCACTGCCGAAGAACGTTCTGCCCGCATGGAGCTGAAACAGAGTCTGCTTGATGCCGTGGTTGATGATGTCGCCAAGCTGCAACGCACGCTGCCGGCAGCTGATCGTCCCCGCATTGAGCGCTATCTGGAAGACGTGCGCGAAATCGAGCGTCGTCTGCAGCTGGCTGGCGCTTCAGCAGTCGGTGAGCTCGACGTGCCCGGCAAACCAGTGGGGGTGCCAACCAGTTTTGTCGCGCATTCCAAACTGATGTTCGACCTGCTGACACTGGCGTGGCAGGCAGAGATCACTCGCGTGTCTACCTTCATGGTGGCGCGCGAGGTAAGCGGCCGCGTCTACAACGAGAGTGGCATCAACGAGCCCTTCCACAATCTGTCGCACCATTCAGAAGTAGCGGCCAACATTGAGCGCCTGTCGGTGCTTAACGGTTTCCACACCAGCAATACGATTGGCTACTTCCTGAAGAAACTCAGTGAAACGCCTGACGGCGACGGCACGCTGCTCGATCATTCGATGGTGTTGTACGGCAGCGGCATGAGCAACTCCAACCAGCACGACCACGATCCATTACCGCTGATTCTCGCGGGCGGTGCTTCTGGCAAGTTGCAGGGCGGTCGTCATATTCGTGCCGGTCTCGGCACGCCGATGTCGAACCTGTTGGCAGGCATGTTTGAAAAGCTCGACATCGCCGCCGACGCTTTCGGCGAAAGCAACGCTGTACTGACTCTCTGAGGGGCTTGCGATGAAACGACATCTTTTGTGGATCGGCATGCTGTCTGGCGCTGTGCTGCCATTGGCTGCGCAGGCTGATGATCGGTTGGCCGTGGCCGCCATGCAGCGCGATCTCGCCAGCGTGCGCCAGTTGCTGGCCGAACGCGGCGCCGACGTAAATGCACCGGGACCGAATGCAACGCCTGCCCTGCACTGGCTGGTGCGCATCGAAGAACTCGAACTGACCAAGCGTCTGCTGGATGCCGGTGGCGATGTGAACCAGCGCAACGGTCTCGGTCTGGCGGCACTGAGTCTCGCCATCGAGAATCGCGATGAAGACATGGTGCAATTGTTATTGGACCGCGGTGCCGACGCGAAGACACCAGACGCCGCCGGCGAAACGCCACTGATGCAAGGCGCCCGCAGCGGATCGCCTGCGATTGTAAAAGCGCTGCTGGCCAGTGGCGCCGACGTCAACGTGCTTGAGCCGCACTACCAGCAGAACGCGCTGATGGTTGGCGTACGTTCCGGCTCCGCTGAAGTGGTGGCATTGCTGCTGAAGGCAGGCGCTGACGTCAACGCGCAAAGCCTGCCCGGTGAAGAGCCCAACTGGGCGCTGCCAGAAAATGTCAGGGCTTCGCATGGTGTTGGCGTCAACTGGGGTGGCTTTCCGCCGCGCGGTTCGCGCGGTGCCATTGGCGGCGCCAAGACGCCGCTGCTGTATGCCACCCGCCAGGGCGATCTCGAAACCACCAAACTGTTGATCGCCGCCGGTGCCAACATCGAGCAAGCCGATGCCAACGGCGAAACGCCGCTGCTCAACGCCATCATCAACGCCACTGTGGCGAGCAAGCCTGGCCGTGATACCCAGCATCTGGACGTCGCGTACTACCTGATCGAACACGGCGCCAACATCAAGGCCAGTGACTGGTATGGCGAAACCCCGTTATGGGCGGCAGTGGATCTGCGTGATCTCGAAGTGCCGGGCCCCACTCGCGACAACGGTGTTGATCGCGAAGCAGCGCTGGCGTTGATCCGCACGCTGCTGGAAAAAGGCGCCGATCCGAATGCACGTATCCAGCAGGTATTGCCCGTGAAGCGGTGGGTCACCCGCCTTGGCAACCTGTCGTGGGTGGATGTCACCGGCCAGACTCCCTTCTTCCGTGCCGCCTATTCCGGTGATGTGACGACGATGAAGTTGCTGCTTGAACATGGCGCAGACCCGAACCTCGCTACCTTCAATGGCACCACGCCGTTGATGGCGGCTGCCGGCGTCAACTGGACTGTCAGCCAGACCTTCGATGAGGGTCCTGAAGCGTTGCTGGAAGCAGTGAAACTCGCGCACTCACTTGGCAATGATGTGAATGCGCAGAATGCACTCGGCTTTGCTGCAGTACACGGCGCTGCCAATCGCGGTTCCGACGACATCATCCGCTGGCTCGCTGCCAACGGCGCCAAACTCGACGTCGCTGACAAGGAAGGACGCACAGCAATTACCTGGGCGCATGGTGTCTTTCTTGCCACGCATCCGCCAGTTGATCGTCCAGAGACTGTCGCGTTGCTCGAGAGTCTGATGGCGCAACAAGCAAACACGAACACTGCATCCAACCCCTGACAACCGTTCATAAAAAAACCAACTCACAAAAACCATCCGGGAGCACCGCATGAATTT
>JAZKEH010000021.1:0-3173 GCA_040387155.1 Pseudomonadota bacterium
CGAAGTCGTTGAGCGCCCCGCGTCTGTCGTCAAGGAATTGCTCGAGAACAGCCTTGATGCCGGTGCTGATCGCATTGAAATAGATCTCGAACAGGGTGGTGTCAAACTTGTGCGCATTCGCGACAACGGTGGCGGCATCGAGAAAGATGATCTTCCGCTAGCGCTTAGTCGACATGCCACCAGCAAGATCGCCACGCTGGATGATCTGGAAGCCATTGCCAGTCTTGGTTTTCGTGGCGAAGCCCTCGCCAGTATCAGTTCGGTGTCGCGTCTCTCGCTGATTTCACGCACACCCGCAGCCGACGCTGCGTGGCAAGTCGAAGCCGAAGGCCGCGACATGGCGGCGAAGATTTCACCGGCGGCGCATCCGCCAGGCACCTGCGTTGAAGTGCGCGATCTTTTCTTCAACACGCCGGCACGTCGCAAGTTCATGCGCACCGAGCACACTGAATTCCAACGCATTGAAGATATGGTGAAGCGGGTCGCCCTCAGTCGCTTTGGTGTGGGTTTTACACTGCAGCACAACCAGCGCGTTGTGCATCGTTTCGAAAAAGCAGTCAGCGATGCCGAGAAGCAACGCCGTGTTGCGCAAGTGTGTGGTCCGGCTTTTATTGAAAACGCAGTGCATATTGATTTCGAGAACAACGGTTTGCGTTTGACTGGTTGGGTATCGTTACCGACGTTTTCGCGTAGCCAGCAGGATTTGCAGTATTTCTACGTCAACGGTCGCGTCATTCGTGACAAGCTGGTGGCCCATGCCATCAAGCAAGCCTATCGCGATGTCTTGTTTGAAGGTCGTCATCCGGCCTTCGTGTTGTACCTCGAGCTGGATCCGGCGCTGGTCGACGTCAACGTACATCCCACCAAGCACGAAGTGCGTTTCCGTGATGGCCGGTTGGTGCACGATTTCCTGTTCAGCGCCTTGCATCGCGCGCTCGCCGACGTAAGACCCGTCGATAAATTGCAGAGTCCGCATTCGACCGCCGATCTCGCGACACTGACTGCCAATCCGGTCCCGAGCGCCTTGAGCGAACAGACGCGCATGCCGCTGTTCTCACCGGGCGCGATGAGCTACGGCAGCAACTTCAGCAGCATCAATACCCCTTCACCGTCAGCCGTGCGCGATCAACTCAGCAGCTACGAGAATTTCCGCAGCACGATGCCGGCGCAAACGATCGGTCTGCCTGTCAGTGACAACAACGACATTCCTCCGCTTGGTTATGCGATTGCGCAACTGCATGGCATCTATGTGCTCGCGCAAAACGCCCAGGGCCTCATCATCGTCGACATGCATGCGGCGCATGAGCGACTGACTTACGAACACATGAAAACCGCTGTCACCGAAGATGGCATCAAGGCGCAGCCCTTGCTGGTGCCCTTGGCCATTGCGGTCAGTGAGGCTGAAGCAGACTGTGCGGAAGCGCAGCAGGAACAGCTGGGATTGCTCGGACTGCTGGTCGAACGCATGGGACCGGAAACGCTCAGCGTACGGCAGATTCCGGTGATTCTGAAGAATGCCAATGTTGAACAGCTGCTGCGCGATGTGTTGTCCGATCTGCGCGAGCATGGCAGTACCGATCGCATAGAAGCGGCACGTGATGAGCTGCTATCGACGATGGCGTGTCATGCCTCGGTGCGCGCCAATCGTCAGCTGACAATTCCGGAAATGAATTCGCTGTTGCGTGATATGGAACGTACGGAGCGCAGTGGTCAATGCAATCACGGCAGACCGACGTGGCACCTGGTCAGCGTCGCCGACCTCGACAAGTTGTTCAAGCGAGGGCAGTAAGCTCGGCGTCACTGCCCCAGTAGCGCCGCAAAGCCTGCTGGTGAAATGCCGGGTAGCCACTGGTGACAAAACTTACCGACGAGCGTTGTGTCTGCAGGTTATCAAGTCCCTGCAATTGCAGGCGTCGCTGCAGCTCCTTCGCCACAGCCCCACCGGCATCGAAGATTTTCATGCCGGGTCCGGCCACCCTGGTGATCTGCTCACGGATCAATGAATAGTGCGTACAGCCCAGCACCAGCGTGTCGGCGCCCTTCACTTGCATCGGCTTGATAAAGTTTTCGAGTAATCGCAACACAGCGGCCTCATCGAACTGCGGCTGTTCAATCAACTCAACCAGACCAGTGCCGGCACGTGTCAGGATTTCAACGCGATCACTGAAACGATTCTGCAGATGGAAGAACTTGTCGCTGGCAATGGTGCCGCTGGTAGCAAGCACACCGACGACACCGCTGCGACTTTGTTCCGCTGCAGGTTTTACCGCCGGCTCAACTCCGATAATGGGCAATGCGTAGCGCGCACGCAGCATGGCAATCGCCGCAGCCGTTGCCGTGTTGCATGCGATAACAACCGCCTTGACCTGCTGGCGCGTGAAGTACTCCATCACATACGCGCTGCGGTGCTGAATGAAGTCTTCGCCCTTGGGTCCGTAGGGCGCGTTGGCGGAATCCGCGACATAGATCAGCCGTTCATTCGGCAGCAGCTCACTGATGCTGCGCAGAATGGAGAGCCCTCCAACGCCTGAATCAAAAACTCCTATGGGTGCGGTCGACATGCCTGTCCGTTCAACTGAATGTGATGGCATGCAGTTTACCAGCGTGTCACCGCTACAGGCATTTTGATTTTTCATTTGTTACAAAAATGTCCTCGCATCAATTCAGCATGCCGATCGTCTTGTAGCGGTTGTTCTGCAGCATATCGAGGTTATCAATGCCGTAGCCCGCAAACAGCGTGAGTTGACCCAGTGTCCCAACATCAACACCGGACAGGAATTTCACTGAGTGACTGCTGGCCAGGGTGCCGCGATAGCTGGCAGGAAAACCTTGCAAGGGATCGACTACTCGCAGCCACGTGGTGCCATTGTGGAAATACCAGTTCGTGCCGGATTTCGCTGCAATGTAGAGCTCTGCAGTTTGACTGACATTTTCTGTGGCAATCGTGAAGTCGGCATACAACTCAGGACGCACCGTGTCACCTTGCTTGCGCAGGCTGGCATTGAAACTTTGCATGGTGGTCGTGGTTGGCAGCCCAGCCAAACCCAGCGTCACTTCACCACGCATGCTGCCATCGCTGAGCGTGCTGAGTGTGACCATCGGCGGCAAAGAAGTGTCGCGATAAAAGCCGTCATTGCTGTTGCGGGTATTGCGAGTACCGCGACTGGCGTAGA
>JAZKEH010000022.1:0-3400 GCA_040387155.1 Pseudomonadota bacterium
CAGTCCACTCGAACTCAATGCCCGGGGGCAGTGTCTCGGCCAGAATTTCCTTGATTGCATCCTGCGCCTGGCCACTGGAGTAGCCGGGTGCAGCGCCGCCGTTCAGGTCAGCAGCCAGATAGCCGTTGTAGTGCGAGGCACTTTCAACGCCATAGCTTTCTTCCATCTGTAGCACCGAACCGAGCGGCACCATGTCACCGGCGTTGTTGCGTACTTTCAGGTTCATCGCATCGCTGGTGCTGTTGCGATACGCGGAATCCGCCTGTGCGATGACGCGATAGGTACGACCAAACTGGTTGAAGTCATTGATGTACAGCGAACCGAGATACACCTGCATCGTGTCGAACACTTCCTTGATGTTCAGCCCCAGCTGCTTGGCCTTCGTGCGGTCCACGTCAGCGAACAACTGCGGCACATTGATCTTGTAGTTGGAGTAGACGCCGGCCAGCTCGGGTCGCTGCCAGGCTTTCTGTTGCACAGCAGTCACTGCTTCGGCGAGTGCTTCATAACCAAGACCGGCACGATCTTCGATCTGCAGTTTGAAACCGCCAGTGGTGCCCAGTCCGTTCACCGGTGGCGGTGGGAAGATCGCGACAGTCGCTTCCTTGATGCCAGCAAAGTCTGCCTGCAGTTTCTGCGCAAGCGCACCAGCCGACAGTGCTGCATCCGAACGTTCTTCAAACGGATCCAGCGTAAAGAAGACAATGCCTGCGCTTGAACTGTTGGTGAAGCCATTGATGCTCAGACCAGGAAACTGCACGGCATTGCCAACACCGGGCTGCGCCAGACCAATCTCGCCCATCTGGCGAATGACTTCTTCAGTGCGTTCCAGCGAAGCGCCGTCAGGCAACTGCGCAAAGCTGATCAGGTACTGTTTGTCCTGACCAGGCACGAATCCGTTCGGCACGGTGTTGAAGGCCAGTACGGTGGCGCCGAGCAGCAAGGCATACACGCCAGTCGCCAGCGCCTTGCGGCCCAGCAAGCCACCCACCGTGGTGGAGTAGCGGGTTGAACTGCGGGCGAACACGCGATTGAACAAACCAAAGAAGCGACCGAACACAGCATCCATCGCCCGTGTCAGTTTGTCTTTCGGCGCGTTATGCGGTTTCAACAGCAGCGCTGCCAGTGCCGGACTCAGCGTCAACGAGTTCAATGCCGAGATCACTGTCGAGATAGCGATGGTCAGCGCGAACTGCTTATAGAACTGGCCGGTCAAGCCGCTGACAAAGGCGATGGGAACGAAGACCGCAATCAGCGTCAGCGAGATCGCAATGATAGGACCGCTCACTTCCTGCATGGCCTTGTAAGTCGCCTTCAGGGGCGACAAACCTTCTTCAATATTGCGCTCGACGTTTTCGACCACCACGATCGCATCATCGACCACGATACCGATTGCCAGTACGAGTCCGAACAGCGACAGCGTGTTGAACGAGAAACCAACTGCCCACATCAGCGAGAAGGTGCCGACAATCGACACCGGCACCGCCAGCAACGGAATGATCGAGGCGCGCCAGGTTTGCAGGAACAGCACCACGACAACGACTACCAAGGCGAGTGCTTCGAGCAGCGTGGTGATCACGGCATCGATCGAGCCGCGTACAAACACCGTCGGGTCGTACACAACATCGTAATCAACACCGGGCGGGAAATTTTCTTTCAGTTTCACCATCACTTCGCGCACACCATCGGAAATCTGGATGGCGTTGGATTCAGGTGACTGGTAGATCGGAATCGCTACAGCGGGCTGGTTATCGAGCAGGGCGCTCAGACCAAACTCGGAAGCACCCAGTTCGATGCGCGCCACATCTTTCAAGCGCGTGATCTCGCCGTTGGTGCCAGCACGAATGATGATGTCGCCAAATTCTTCCGGTGTTTCCAGACGGCCTTTGGCATTCAGCGGCAACTGTACGTCCACTGCCATGCTGTTGGGCGCGCCGCCGATGATGCCGGCAGCGACCTGCACGTTCTGTTCGCGTACGGCATTCACCACTTCGTTGGCAGTAAGACCAAGCTCGGCAATTTTTTCGGGATCAAGCCACAGCCGCATCGCGTAGTCGCCGGAACCGAACAAGCCCACCTGACCAACGCCCGGTACCTTCGCCAGTTCATCCTTGATGTTGATCAGTGCGTAGTTGCGCAGGTAGAGCTCGTCGTAGCTCTGATCTGGCGAAATCAAATGCACCAGCATTGTCAGATCCGGCGAACTTTTCACAACAGTGACACCAGTCTGCCGCGTCACATCCGGCAAGCGTGGCAAGGCCTGCGACACCCGGTTCTGCACCATCTGCTGCGCCAGATCGACGTCAGTACCAATCTTGAAGGTCACCGTCAGCGTCATGCGGCCGTCGGTGTTGGCCTGCGAGTACATGTACAACATGTTCTCGGTGCCGCTCAGTTGCTCTTCCAGCGGCGTTGCCACTGTCTCGGCAATCACAGCCGGGTTGGCGCCTGGATACGACGCCGTCACCACAACGGAAGGAGGAGCTACTTCGGGATATTCCGAGATCGGCAATTGCGTCATCGCAATCAAACCACCGATCAGGATCATCAACGAAATAACACCGGCAAAAATCGGACGGTCGACAAAGAAGCGTGAAATGTTCATGGCGTACCTGCGCTTGTTCTTGAATAACGTTCTTGGAAAAAGTTCTTGAGAGCAGGGGCCGCCTTAGCGGGCAGCCACCGCGTTCAATTCCTGCTCAACCACTACCGGATCGACTTTGCTGTTGGGCGTGATGTGCGAAAGGCCGTTGACGACAACATGTTCACCAGCCGCGATACCCTGCGTAACGATGCGATGGCCTTCGTACTCTTCACCGAGAGTGATCTCGCGGTACTGCACCGTGTTGGCGTCATCAATCACATAGACAAACTTGTGGCTCTGGTTGGTACCAATGGCGCGTTCAGGCACCAGCAACGCTTCCGTTTTCTGCGCCGAACCCAACTGGACATTGGCGTACATGCCCGCCATCAAGGCGCCGTCAGCGTTGTCGATCAACGCACGCGCTCGAATGGTGCCGCTGGCTGTGTCGAGGTGGTTATCGAAGGAATGGATGTGGCCGTGGTAGGTGGTGCCGCCGTCTTCGGCCAGCGTCAGTTCAACCGGCATCGTCTGGTCGTCGGCATCAAGTGCGGAGCGCACGGCTTGCAGATAGACAGACTCGCTGACGCTGAACTCGGCATAGAACTGGTCATCGGCCACGATCGTGGTCAGCACGGGCGCACTGCTACCGGCTTCCACCACGTTACCCACTGTCAGTTCAGCGCGGCTTACGCGGCCGCTGATCGGTGCTTCTACATGGGCGTATTCCAGACTGAGTTGCGCCTGGGTCAGCACACTCTCGGCGTTCTTGATTGCTGCCTGCGCTATCTGGGCGGCACTGGCGGCGGAGTCGTACAG